>JAGDCE010000304.1 GCA_017958705.1 Clostridia bacterium | reverse complement strand
GTCAGAGCCGGCAAAGCGTCGTTCGACGTGCGCGAATTCTCAGAACTGTCGGACGCGTTGAACGGCAGGCCGTCCGGCTGCCGCTATCACGGCGCGTGCGTGCCCCAGCTCGTGATCGAGTCAGACGGCAGTATGTACCCGTGTGATTTTTACGTGAGGCCGGAATACCGTCTCGGTTCCGTATACGACACGAGTCTTGAATCGTCGCTTGAAAGCTCCGGAATGGCCGCGTTCATGGCAGACGCCGCCGAGGGACTCGATATGTGCCGGACTTGTCCGTATCTGTCCGTCTGCCGCGGGATGTGCCGCCGTATGCGGGATCTGCTCAGACCCGGCACGTGCCCGTGGGTGAAGATCATAGATCATATAACAACGCAATAAAAAATCGCCCGAGGGCGATTTTTTGTTTATATTTTCAATCCGTACGAACGCAGATCCGAATCCGACAGACCGAAGTACGATTTCATGTGCTTTATGACCAGAGTGTCGCGCGAACGCAGCCAGTTTTCGACAGATTCGATATGCGATTCCCACCGCGTCATCGACGACGGCGCCGACATAAGGATGCCGGAGATGTACCGGTCGTCGTTCTTGTTGCGGAAATTCCAGCGCGCGATGTGGTATTCCATCTCCTCGCTGATCTCGTTCGTCAGCTCGCGAAGCAGCGGCAGCAGCCTGTCGGGACTCAGCGTGTCGTTCAACAGTTCGCAGAAGCGCGATATGAACTTCTTCTTGAACGTGCTGTTCTTTATCAGATGCTGTATGATCCCGTAAATCTTCTTTTCCTGCTTGAACACGTAGTTGAAGCGGTTCTCCTCGCTTCCGCAGCTCCAGTCGAAGTCGTACGGTATCCAGCGCCATTTCCCGCCGTCCGTGCGTTCACGGTAGAATTTAATGTTGCCGGGGTCGGTGTTGGCGAAATATATCTGTGATATCCAGTAATCGATGTAGTTGTCTATATCCATCTGCGAGCAGACGTACGCGTAGTTGTCCGCGTCCGCCATGTTTTTCGTGGTCACGAATTTATAAAGTGCGTTATAATTTTCCGACGTGCCGGACTGAACGATCGACGAGCCTTTCATCCTGTCGAGATTGTCGGGATCGGCGCCCGTGTGGTTAGCGACGAACTCGTCCGAGATGCGCTCGCGCAGGTCGTATATGCCGTAGTAATCACCGTTCACGTAGACGACCACGGGGCGGTAGTTCATAACCTCGCAGTTGATCTTGCCGAGCAGAGCGCGCGCGATGAACGCGTCGCGTATGTGCGAGCGGTTGGCGTCCTGACCGGAACCGCGCAGGACGAGATTTGAGAACACGTTGATGTAGTCGTCGCCGAAGAACGGATAGACGACCTCTTTTATGCCGTATTTATCCTTCAGGTTTATCGAAACGCTCTTCTGATCGTGCACGCGGCTGTACTGACCGAACGTCTTTATCCCGGCGTTGAAGTTAAGCACCTGCGTGCCGTTTTCGTCTATATACGTGAAACTGACGGGGCGTTCCCAGCTCTGCCAGTAATTGGCTTTCGGCGCATCCTTGAAGAAAAGGTCTTCCTTCTGCGACCCGTTGAGACTCGAATCGTCGTATTTCATCGACTCGGTGTCGAAGTTGGGACCGTCCGCCCAGATGCCGGTCTTCTCGGAGAACAGATCGTTCGGGTCGGCGTTCAGAAACACCACCGGCATGTTGTGCACGCGCCCGACGATGAACGATACCGAGACTTCGTCCGAGGGCAGGGAATCGCTTTTGTACGCTCTTGCGCGGATCGACATCGTTTTTTCCACGGTTATCGGCGCGCGGTAAAGCGTTCCCGCCTGCGTCGGCGGCGTGCCGTCCGTCGTGTAATACACGAGGCAGCCCTCGGGCGCCTTGATCGTCACTGTCGTGCCGGCTTCGACGTAACCGCCGTTTTCACTGAACGACGGCGCGCCTACGGATTTTGAATATGTGACGGTGCTGTTTTTCGCGCCCGGCGTCACCTGTGTGAAATAATAGACGGTGTCGTCGGTGTCGCTGACTCTTCCGGCGGACGTTTTGTCGAAAAGAAGTCCGGTCGTGATGCTGTCGACGACGGTGCCGTTTTTATCGAAGAGATATACGTCGCTTCCGTAGCGGTTGAGTCCGAGATCGACGTAGACGGCGTCCTTTTTGCTGTCATAAGTTGTCTCGTCGGCGAAATATACGATCCTGTAGTCGCCGGCTTTTACCTTGACTGTCGGAAGCCAGATCGCTTTGTCGAACGTGCTTTTGCCGATATAGAGATCGGACAGCTCGATATCCGTGTCCGTCGGGTTCTTTATCTCTACGAAATCGTACAATTTGTAATAATCGTACAATTCCCCCGACGAATATGTTTTTCCGTCAGGGGAGCTGTCAAGCGTCGCGTTGACCGCGACGACTTCGCTTATATATGCCGTTTTGTACGCCGGACGCCTTGCGCTTTCGATATCCTCGAAGCCGGGCACGTCGTTTTTCGCGTTTCTTGTGGCGCGCGGGAAGAACAGCCATTTTTCCGGGTCGTCGGCGCTGCGGCCGCAGGTCATGTTGGATTCGAGATTGTATACCGTGCACGAATCCATCGCGTCGCCTTTGCCGTTGTAGATGCCGAGACTCGTTTCTTTACCGGAGAGGGTGAACGATGCGTGAAGCTCGCCGCCCGTGTATTCCTTGTCTTTGCCGAGCATGAACACGGTCAGGTATCCGTCGGGCTGAAGCGTCACGTCCGGGAATATCCATTTCATCGTGTCCGCTTCGTCGTCGGAGAGGTAAAGCCCTTTCAGCTTGACTTCTTTTTCACCGTAGTTGTAGATCTCGACCCAGGCGCCGTAATCGCCTTCCTCGTCGGTGAAGGTCACGCACTTTTTCGTGGCGAACTCGTTGATCCTTATCGTGTTGACGGTCTTGTCCGTCATGTTCAGCGGTTCGTCCGTGCTCTGTTTCTGTTCATAAAGCGCGGTGACGTTGCCTTCGCCCGGCGTCGCCTCGGCGAGAAGTACGGTGTGACCGTCCTCCGCGGGCGCCGCGGGTATGTCGGACGGGACGTTTTCCGGGATCGTTATCCTGCCGATCTCGTTTCCGCCCTGAGTGAGCAGGGAAACGATCTCGCCGGTTTTGCTGAGTTTGAACGGGAGGTGGATCGAATTTGTCTGTTCGTTAAATACGTTTCTTCCGCTCGCCCAGATGATTATGTATTCACCCGCGCCGAGCCGGACGTCCGGCAGGATGCCCTTCGTGCGGTTTTCCGGGTTGTCAGTCAGTATGTAGTTTTTGAGCGAAATCTCGGACGAGCCGCCGTTATAAAGCTCTATCCAGTCGCTGTATTCGCCGTAATCGTCCGTGACGGTCGACTTGTTCGACGCCATCACCTCTGACAGCATCAGCCCGTTTTTGTTCGGGCGGATCAGCGTCTCGACGGGCGGGAGCGTCTCGCCGTCGGTGCCGGTACCGACGGTCGTCTGATCGCCCGTACCCGTGCCGCTCGTCTCGAAGACGTCGTCGGGGTCGCTGAAATCGCAGGCGGCGAGGGCGAACAGAGTCGCCGCCGCGAGCAGGATTGCCGTGATCTTCTTCATTATGATCCTCTTTATCAGATGTATTCGCCGGTGCTCTTTACGAGCGTTACGGAGGATACGCCGGGGTATGCGTTGAGTTTGTTCAGGAATTTTGTGGAGCCGGCAAGCAGAGTTACCTCAAGCGAAAGCTCTACGGTGTTCTCCACAAGGGCTTTTGATTTGAGGCGGCTGCGCTTCGTCGATTTTTCAATGTATCTCACGACGGGCTCCTCGTCCTCGGGGTTCACGTTGACCATGAGGATGTAGGAATCGGCGGCGGAGGGCAGACGCGAGGCGACGATCAGTATGACGCCGACGACGACCGCGCCGATCGCCGCGAGCCCGAGCAGGTTCGCGCCGCACATGATGCCTGCGCAGATCGCATAGTAAAGGAAGACTATGTCGAGCGGATCTTTGATCGCTGTCCTGAAGCGGATTATCGAGAGCGCGCCGACCATACCGAGCGAAAGAACGACGTTGGAGGTTATCGTCATCAGTATGAGCGTCGTTATAACGTCCATCGCGAGGAGCGAGACGGCGAACGAACGGGAGAAGAGGACTCCCCTGTAGCTTATCCGGTAAACGAGTATGATAAGCAGACCGATAAGAATGGATACCGCCATCGTGAGCAGGAACCTGCCCATACCGAGATCCTGGTTGAAGTTTTCCGTGAAGCTCTTCTTGAAAATGTCGGAAAATGATGTTAGTGAGTAAATCATGTCAGTTATCCTTTCTTATGTGAACGTTCTTCCGAACACGTATTTTGAACATGCGCTCTGCATGACGGAGTCGTCAGGCAGAAGATTTCTTATATAATCGGGCAGGAAATGGTCGTATTTGACCTCGAGCACCACCCAGCACGGCGGCACCGTGTAGACGAGCGATCCGGAGTCGACGAACATATCGACGCCCGCGCCCGAACCCTTGATGTTTGAATCGAGCGTGATGCGGACGTTTGACGCATCCGCCACGAACGCCCTGCGGTTGTACTCGACGACGGTCTTCGGGCGGTATCCCTCCACGTTTAACATGTGGTAGAACTCGTGCGCGAGATCGGAATCGAGCGTCAGCAGACTTTCGCCGCGGCGGTACATGATGTCGTCGTATATCCGGCGGGTGATCCTCACGGATTCCTTTTTGCCGAGCGTCCCGCGTTTCGTCTTGCGTTCGAGGCTGATGAACGAATCGCTGTGGTTGTACGCTCTTATCCTGTATTTCTTTCGCTTGAGCAACCCGGCTTCCGTGCCGGCGAGCGATCTGTTCTCGGGCGTGTCGAAATAAACGCTGCTGATCAGATAGTTTCCGCGCTCAACGCTGTAGCGGTCGAATTTCATCACCTGACACAGACGCGCAGTAAGCTCCGTCGCCTGTACCGGCGTGATGAAGTACTTAAGCTCGTGTCTGTAGTCCTGCGAAGAATCCTGCATCAGACGGTCCAAATCACCACCCCCTTTTGACTAAATATATCATAATGACAGTATTTTATCAAGCGTATTTTGTAAATAAAACGGTCATCTTATCTTGCGGCGCTTTTTCTTCTGCCCCAATATGAAAGCCTTTATAAGCACGTACAGGATCACGAGCACGAAGAACGATATAAGCGAGGCGATTACGACGGGGCGCTTGACGAAATTCTCCGTCCGGTCGAGCATGTACAGGATACGGCTCTGCGCCACAGACGTCGTCGTGACGAGCGGCACGCGGCAGACTTCGGCGCCGTTGTACTCTACGATGACCTCGCCGGCGACCGTCCCCTGAGCGACCGGCGCGTCGAGCATAGTTTCGGGCACGATACTGCGGAACTTGATCTCGCTCTGCACGTCCGTGCCGACCGGCAGATACATCGAAACGGTTTTTTCAGGCGCCAGAGTCACCGCGTCCGTGTTCGTGCTGAACCTGACGTTCGCCTGCGTGACGATGACGCCTTTTTTAAGCACGTCCTTGTATTCGAATCCGGTCCTGACGTATTCGAGCAGCTTTATCGTGTCGACGAATTCCGTCTGTTTTCCGGTCTCGGCGTCGTCGCGGCCGCCCATTATGATCGAGAAATACCGTTTACCGTCGTATTCCGCGCTCGTCAGCAGACATTCGCCCATCTCCTCGGTCGAGCCGTAGTTCATACCGGTGACGCCGGGAGTTTTGTACATAGGCGTCTGATAAGAGCTGACGAGGTGGTTTCGCGACAGTATCACCCGGTGTATCGTAGGACCGTTCTTTTCGATCACGAGCCTGTCCGTCGACGTCATCTCGGTAAATCCCGGGATCGACGCGGCGTGCACAGCGATCTTTATTATATCGTACATCGTCGAGCGCTCGCCGTCCTTGTGAAGTCCGGTGACGTTCTTGAAGACCGTGTCGGTACAGCCGATCTCAGCCGCGCGCGCCGTCATCAGATCGGCGAACGCCTCGAGATCGTTCTTTTCCGTCTCCACGTCCTGCATATAGTAATGGGCAAGGATAGTCGAAACGTCGTTCGCGCCGTGCATCAGAAGGATCGTCAGCAGCTGGCGCATTGTAAGTATCTCTCCCTCTTCGAGATAGACCGACAGACCTTCCTTGTCTTCAAGCAGTTTTTTCGTTATCGTGATCTGCGTGTCGAGCCTGTCCGCGAATTTCTCGAAGATCATCACGCCGACCATTATTTTCGTCGTCGACGCCGGCCAGACCGTCTGATCGTCGTTTTTGCGGTATAAGAATCTGTCGTCGTATTCGCTGTAAACGAGCGCGTACTTTGATCTGATCGTCACGCTCTCGTCCTGCGGTATCACGTAATCCTTCGGTATTATCTTGTCGTCAACCGCGGGCTCTTCCGTTTCCGCCGCCGCAGTCACGGCGTGCAGCGCGGGGCAGAGAAGCAGCAGCAAGGAAAACAGCGCCGCGATGATCTTATATATTCTCATTTTATCTCCCTGACTTTTTCGGTGTCCGCCGTGATGGCGGCTTTGAGTTCTTCAAGCGAGCCGAACCTGCGCTCCGGGCGTATGAATTCTTTGAACTGCGTCATAACGTTTTTGCCGTACAGGTCCATATCACAATCCAACACGTGCGATTCGACCGTCACGCGCCCGCCGCCGACCGTAGGCTTTACGCCAACGTTCGTCACGGCGCGGTACGGCACGCCGTCTATTATCACGTCCGTCGCGTACACGCCGAATCTGAGCGGCGTTATGTCGTCCGGATAATCCTGATTTATCGTCGGGAAGCCGAGCCCGGTGCCGATGTGACTGCCGTGTATCACCGGCAGCGACAGCGAAAACGGCCGCCCGAGCATACGCGAAGCCGTGACCGTGTCGCCATCGGCGAGCAGACGGCGGATCGCGGTGGAGCTGACGGTTACGCCGTCTATCTTCACCTCGTCGTGTATCACCGTGCCGCAACCGAGCCGCCGCATCTGTGCGGTGAGCTCCGCTGCGTCGCCCGACGCGCCTTTGCCGAAGCGGAAATCGTATCCGCAGACGACGTACGCCGCGCGGCACTGTCCGCACAGCACGTCGCGGCAGAATTCCGCCGGCGTCATGTCGCGCACGGAATCGAACGGATGTGAAAAAACGGCGGATATGCCGGAGACGCGGAACAGACGCCCGCGTTCTTCGGCCGGTATTATGTGTTTTGCGCCGCCCTTCGGCGCGTATCCGTCAAATGTGAATACCGCGGGTACGGCGCCAGTACGGGCGGATACCGCGCACGCGGTCTTTATCAGCGCCGCGTGGCCCTCGTGCACGCCGTCGAAGTTTCCGACGGCGACGATAAAGCGGCTATTTTCGTACGTTTCGTTTTCCGTTACGGTCATATCAGAGTGGTTTCGCCTTTATCTGTGCGTACCTCCTCGGATAAATATCCGGGGTACGCTTACTTTTTTCAAATATCATCATGCAGCGCAGAGACGCACCGTCCGCGCAGATCAGCTCGTATCCGTCAGCCGCGGCTTTCGCGGCGCCGAGCAGCACCGCGGCGCGGCGCGCCGTCTGCAGTTCCGCCATATCTGTCTTCATCGCGTAAAACGCGCCGCCGACTTTTAAGTACGGCAGACACAGCTCGCAGAGTGCCGGAAGCGGCGCGACGGCGCGCGCCGTGACCGCGTCAAAGCTCTCGCGCAGCGGCGGCCTGCACAGCTCTTCCGCGCGCCCGCATAATGTCTTTATATTGCCGAGTCCGAGCGCCGCCGAGCATTCGCGCACGAAGCCGAGTTTTTTCGCCGTAGAATCCATCGCGGTCACCTCCACGTCCGGCCGTAGTATCGCGACCGGCAGAGAGGGGAAGCCTCCGCCGCATCCGACGTCGAGCAGATCCCCGCCGCGCAGATACCGGACGAGAAACGCGCAGTCGGCAAGATGCTTTGCGTATATCTCATCTTCGGTCTTCAACGCCGTCAGATTGACTTTTTCGTTGTATTCGAGCAGAAGTTTGCTCAGCGCCGTCAGTTTTTCTTCCTTTTCACGGTCAAGCAGGTCGGAAAGGCCGTTTTTCTCAAAGCATTCTTTAAGCGTCATAGCTTGATGACCGTGCCTCCGACAGAGGCGGCGTAATTGCAGTCACGCCCGTGACAGGTGAACACGACCGTCTGCATATCAGAGCCGGCGAGCGTGCTCATAATGCGGAGCGCGCGCTTGTCGTCGACGCGGGCGAACGTGTCGTCAAAGAACGCCGGCACGTGTTCTGGGAATATCAGACGCATCAGCGCGAGCCGCAGACTGACGTACGCTATGTCCTGCGTGCCGCTGCTCAGCGTGTCGGCCGGATGCGTCATACCGCCGCCGTTATATGAGATCTCGAGCTTGTTCGAGATGCCGAGACCGTCGTATTTGCCGCCGGAAAAGCCTTTCATGTACCTGCCGGCGTCCTCCGCGAGCGCGGGGGATATGCTGCTGCGAAGCTCTGCCGACGCTCCGGCGAGTTTTTCGTACGCCATCGTCGCGGCTTTGAATTCCGTGCGCGCGTCCTCGAGCTCGCGCCTTGTATCGAGCAGCTTGGCGTAGATCGCGGACGGCAGCGTGAACGTCGCGTTAGCGGCGGCGAAGCTCTTTTCCTCCGTCGAGATCTTCTCGGCGATCGCCTCGTTCTGACGGACGAGGAGGTTGAGCTCCGTCCTGCGCTCGTCGGCGTTGAACGAATCGATATCCTCGGGCCGCAGAGCGCCGGTCAGACGCGACCTCAGCGCGGCGCGGTCGTCGCCGCCGGTGCGCTCAGTCGACATCCTCGTCCTGTACTGCGCCATTTCGAGTTTTTTATGTACGTTCGACACCTCTGAAACGATAGCGTCTACGTCGGATATCAGCTTCGGCAGACCGGCGGTATCCGTCGTTTTGTATTTGCCGGAATAGCCGCGCACCTTTTCGTCAAGCTCCGCGAGCCGCTCGTCGGCGCGCTGCTTGTTTTCTTTCGCAGCGTTGAATCTTTCCGCGGCTTTGCCGGCGGTGGTCTCCTCGCCCGACAGACTGTCGAGCAGCGCCGGTATCTGATCCGGTTCGTCCACGCCGAGCTTTGCGGCGAGCTTCATGAGCCCGCGGCTGAGCTTCGACGCCTTTGAAGAGTTGATCAGACCGATTATAAGGCATACCGCGGCGAGCGCGGCGCAGATCGCGCCGTACGGCAGAAACATCCCGAAATAAGCGAGAAGTCCCGCGCCGACCGCGAACGGTATGATCAGGATGAAGAACGCCGCGGCGTATTTTTTGAATTTGAACGACTTACCGTCGAGTCCATCGTACATCTCGCGCAGAGCGTCGACGCCGCCGATGCCGGAAGCTATCCGCATGACGCCGGTGCTGCCGGAGTTCTTCAGTTCGTTTTCCGCGCTCTGCAGCTCGAGCGCCGCCTGCGCGGCGTTTTCTTTGAGCTCTACCGCGCTCGCCTGAAGCGAACGCAGACCGTCCGCGAAACGGCTGTCCGGCATAAAGCCGAATTCGGAGTATTTTTCGCTGAGCTCGTCGAGTTCCCTGCGGCTCTCTTCGAGACTTTTCACGTTGTTCTCGTGCTCGTCGAGTTCGCGCAGACGCTTGTAAACGTCAAGATCGCGCAGCTGTGCCGTTATCTTTTCAATACGCTGTTTGTTCGAGTCCATCCTCGCACGGCGCGTGCGGATCGAATCGTCGAGCGTGAAGATGTGCTCGGACGCGGATTTCGCGGCGTTGAGCCGGAATTCGAGTTCGGAGACGCTGTTTTCAAGCTCGTATATCCTGCCGCCCTTGCGGTTCTTGTAGTACAGTCCTACGCGAGTGTCGTCGAGGCGCTTCAGAGCCTTTTTCGTGCTGACCGCCTCGTCGGCTGAGAAGACGATGTTTTCTATCGCCTCCGGCAGACCCGCTCCGCCGACCGCGGAACCGAGATCGCCGGTGAACGCGGTGTTCTCGAATACGTTTTCGGGAACGCCGATGAACATCTCCCACGGCGCCTTCTCGGTGCGTACCGGCTCGCCGCCGTCTTTATATACGTTTATTTTGTCTTTTGTCCTGTTTATGAGCAGTTCGCGCTCGATCCTGTAAACGGATCCGTCGGATTCCAGCGTCAGAGAACCGGAGCAGCCCGTCTTTCCCCAGCTGACGTATCTGTCGCGCCCGGCTTTGTCGAGCCCGTAGAATATAAACCTGATGAACGCACCGACGGTGCTTTTACCCGTCTCGTTCTCGCCTTCTATAACGTTCAGCCCGGGACCGAAGACGACGGTCTTGTCGTCGAGCATACCGAAGCTTATTATATGCAGTTCTTTTATGATCATTGCACGGCCCTCCCGTTCAGCGCCTCAAGCCCGAGCTTGAGAGCCCGTGCCGCGACCGCGCGGTCCTCCTCGGATCCCTCGGACAGATACGGCGCCATGGCGCGGTAGAACGCTCCGCGTATGCCGGGCTCCGACGCGTATTTGTCGATGTCGAGCGTCGGCTCCGTACGGTCTTCTATCTCCGTGTAGCGCACGCCGTAAACGTTTCCGCGCAGAAACTGCTCGGATATAACGAGCGTCGGCGGCACGGAGCCGCGAAGCACGGCGCGCACGGACGTCTCGGAGTCGGCGCCGGAGGCGCGCACCGACGCGTTTATGCGGTTGACGAGCGACGGCGAATCCTCACAGCCGCTGCAGTCGACCTCGACAGTCTCGAACCTGCGGCGCGTGAAGGCGCGCGTTTTGAAATCGGCGGAAAGGGCGCCGTCCTTTTTGGACAGCTCCGCGATAAGGGCCGTCTTCTGCCCGCATTCGTCGAACGACCGCCCCTCAAGACAGCCGGAATAAGCGTAATAAGTGTTCCTGATCCGCTTTGCGCCGTCGGTGCCCTTGTGGATGTGTCCGAGCGCGGCGAAATCGAACCCGGCGGACTCAAGCTCCGCCTTGCTTATGCTGCAGTATCTGCCGCCGACGGGACCGTCGAGCTCGCAGTGAGCGCAGAGCACGTTTATGCGCGACGGGTCGAGCCGCGGCTTTACCGCGAGCGGATCGACCGACATCGTCTCGTCGGTGAACGCCCAGCCGTAAACGTCGCATCCAAGGTCGTCAAAACTGATCTTCGACAGCGACGAAGACCTGAAAATATATACGTTTTTCGGAAAATCCGTCTTTGCCCACGGCGATTCGGACTTGTACGGATCGTGATTCCCCGGAGCGATGATGAAGCGTATCCCGGGGTTTTTCTCGAATTCGGAGCAGAGCAGCGCGAGCGTGTCGCGCGCGGCGAAACCGGTGTCGAAAATATCGCCCGGCATAAGCACAAGATCCACTCCGGCGGTCCTCGCGTAGAGTACCGCGGACGTGAACGTGCCGCGCAGCATCTGCCTCATCGCGGCCGCCGCGTCGGCGCTTTTCAGTGAAAACGGACTGTCGAGATGCAGGTCCGCCATGTGTAAGATTCTAACCATTTTATTCCTCAATATTGACAGTAAATATATTATAACAAGCCGGATCGGAAAAATCAATAGCATACTTGCAAACAGTTGAAAAAAATCGACGTAATTTTCATATTTGCCCCCGTTTTTATTCTCGTTAACTCAAACCACTTGAAATTTTATTATTTTCATGTTAGAATAAGAAAAAATCTTTTGTACGGAGAAGGATATGAAAGAATATTACGAGATCGAGATCGAAGGCCTTAAAAGACATCTCCCCATCTGTCCGTTGAACGACAAGCTGCAGATCGGCGCGTTCGTCATTTTCGGCGACGTGGAGCTGACGCAGGCCGCCGCGGCGGGACTGCTGCGCCTCGCACCCGCAGATTACGACTATATGATCACCGCCGAGAGCAAGGGCATACCGCTCGTATACGAGATGGCGCGTCAGAGCGGACAGAACAAGTATTTCCTTGCGAGAAAGGCGCCTAAGCTTTATATGCGCAACGTCCTCAAATGCGAGGTCAAATCCATAACGACCGCGAGGATGCAGACTCTGTATCTCGACGGTGATGACGCAGAACTCATGCGCGGCAAGCGCATACTGATCGTCGACGACGTAATCAGCACCGGTGAATCCCTGCGCGCTCTCGAAGCGCTCGTGGAGCAGGCGGGCGGCATAATAGCCGGCCGTATGGCGGTGCTCGCCGAAGGCGACGCGTGGAATCGGGACGACATAAAAGCCCTTCAGTATTTACCGCTTTTTGACGCTGAGGGCGAACCTCTTCCGCTTTGATATGCTTGATTTCACATGTGATTACAACAACGGCGCGCATCCGTCCGTATTGCAGCGCCTGATAGATACCAACGGACTGATCTCCGGCACCTACGGCTTTGACGAGTTCAGCGAAAGCGCCGCTGACAAAATAAGAGCGGCCGTGGAAGATCCCGGCGCCGCGGTGTATTTCATCGCCGGCGGCACGCAGACGAACATGACCGTCATATCCTCGTGCCTGAAATCGTACGAAGGCGTCGTCTGCGCCGATACCGGTCACATAAACTGCCATGAGTCGGGCGCCGTGGAATACACCGGGCATAAGATAATCAGACTGCCCTCGCACGCCGGCAAGGTCGACGCGGGCGAGCTTGAAGATCTTCTCTCGTCTTTTTACGC
>JAGDCE010000303.1 GCA_017958705.1 Clostridia bacterium | reverse complement strand
ACGGAAAAGAAGACGCCCCGCACAAGTACGATTACAGTAACCCGGTCAGCATGACGGCGGCCGACTGCACTCACGTCGGAACGGCGGCATACGTATGTCTTGAATGCGGTATCGTCCATACCGTCATCAACGCGCAGGGGCCGCATACGCCCGCCGCCGCGGTGATCGAAAACGCGGTCCCCGCGGGATGCCTGACGGGCGGCAGTTACGACGAGGTCGTGTACTGCGCCGACTGCGGCGCGGAGTTGAGCCGCGAGCTGAAAAACACCGATCCTTCCGGTCATATCCCGGCGCCGAAGACAACGCTTATCGGCTCCGATCCGACCTGTACCGATCCCGGCTTCATGTACGAGGTCATATTCTGCTCGGCCTGCGGCGAAGAACTCGAACGCACGGCGATCGTAAGGCCCGCATCCGGACACACGGCGGGTGACCCGGTCGAGGAGAACAGGACGGATGCGACCTGCACGGCGACGGGAAGCTATGAGATCGCGGTCTACTGTACGGTGTGCCGTGAAGAGCTGAACCGCCTGACCGTGACGCTTCCGGCGACGGGACACACGGCGGCCGCGGCCGTCCGCGAGAACAACGTTGAGGCGACCTGTACGGCGGCGGGACATTACGACAGCGTCGTTTACTGCTCCGCGTGCGGGGAGAAACTTTCAAGCACGGCGATGACCGGCGCGGCCGCGCTCGGACACGATTATCCGATGCCTTCCGGCACTGACGTCATGGAAACGGTCAGGTGCTCGAGATGCGGCAAAAACGTCATAACGCTGTCTTATAACAAGAACAGAGACGAACTCAGCTTCTCGGTCGACGCGGATTACGTGTCGAGGCTTAGGGCGAACGGTTTGACGCTGGATTATGCGGAATTCAGAGGCGTCATCGACTACGACGAGACGATGATATCTACCGAAGACGCCCCGAACGGCAGCGGAAAGTTTGAAGAAGCCGCGGCGCTGACGAGCGGAGGATCAAAAGCGAGGGTATTCATAAACGTGTACAATACGTCGCGGGAATATATACTTGTATCGGATTACATAGAACTGGGATAAGAAAAGGAGTACGGAAATGAACGAGAAGAAACTGCAGGAGAAGAAAAAGAAGGCAAGCGTCGCGCGGATAATCGGGATCGTAATTATCGCGCTGCTCATCGCAGTGATCTGCTTCCCGAAGATGCTGTTTTTCCTGACGCCGGCGCAGCAGGAAGCGGTCGGACTGTTCCGCACCGAATATCTCGATAAATACATGCCGGTCAAGGACGAGGACGGCGGCTTCGACTTTCTCCGCATCACCGCGCTGATCGTCATGATCGCCGCGTGCTGGGCGGTATACAGAGTGATCAAGTGGATAATCTCGCTGATCAGCTTAAAGAACCGCCGCGCGCAGACTTTCAAAGGCCTCATCGCAAACATAATCAGATACGCGATAGTCATCTTCGCGATCATATTCGGCTTGAATATCCTGGGAGCAGACGTGCTGACGGTCATAGCCGGCCTCGGCATACTCGCGCTGATAATCGGCTTCGGCGCTCAGTCGCTGATAGAGGACATCTTCTCCGGTATATTCATACTGTTTGAAGGCAGATTCTTCGTCGGCGACATAATCTCGGTCGACGATTTCCGCGGCAAGGTCGTGTCGATCGGCATCGTCTCGACGCAGCTCATGGATACCGGCGGAAACATAAGAGTCATAAACAACTCCGATATCCGCGTGCTGACCAACCTCTCCGAGATCACGTCCGTCGCGGTGTCGATCATCGCGATACCGAACAGCGCCGATCTGCTTCAGGCCGAGGCGATCGTGAACGAAACGGTCGTCAGGATACCGCAGCTTTATCCCGAGCTGTTCCCGACGGTGCCGCGCTACGTCGGCGTCGAGGAAGTCGGCGAGACGAGCATCGAGCTGAAGGTGATCGCGGACGTCGAAGAAAACGACATTTACAATGCCCGCCGCGTGCTCAACCGTGAACTCAAGCTCGCGCTCAACGGCATAAGAGCGGGATTCGACGAATCCGCCGATCCCGTCGTCGTCAACGTCAACGGCGAGCTGGCGGGGAAATGATGCGCGGATGAACGGAAACGATAACAAGGAGAACGGCAAATGAAGAGAATGATATCCGCAGCGCTCGCTTTTGTATTCGTATTATGCCTCTGCTCGTGCAGAGAACTGGTCGGGCCGGTATATCCGGCTGACAGAGGAGAGGGGACCTGGACGACGGAGGACGGCGTCTACACGGTGACGGCGTCGAGATCCGATCCGCAGAGACTGACCTTTACGGTCAACTCCGACGGCGCCGTCCGCGAATACGAGCTGAAATTCAGGCAGACCTT
>JAGDCE010000302.1 GCA_017958705.1 Clostridia bacterium | reverse complement strand
TTGCGCATATTTCGGGGCAGGGGCGTTTTTTGTAGTACTCTGCCGTCCGCTTTTCCGGCGTCGGGCTTTTGTCGGCGCCGGCGGCGCCGAGGATCTCGCGGCAGATTATACTGCCGTTCAGCTCTCGGAACGCGGCGGCGAGCTGCTGAACTTTTTTGTAATGCCCGCTCTTTTTTTCAAAATCGCGCGGATCATGATAACCGTAGAGCAGCCCGGCGACCATGATGATCCCGCAGAACGCGCCGCAGGTCTCCCGCAGCCTTCCCATGCCTCCGCCGAAGGAGGACGAGATCAGAAGCGCCGTGCGATCATCAAGCCCGGTGAGATCAGAGAAGGCGAGCAGTATCGCCTGCGCACAGCTGTAACCCGACAGGAAATTCTCTCTTGCAAGCCCGGAATGATCCATTTGACGCTCCTTAAATAAAGTCTGTTATTACGGTGTTCGACACGAATACGCCGCGATCCGTAAGATAAAACCTCTCGTCCGTATTCACGGCAAAGCCGTGACCGGCGTATTTTTTTATCTGAGGGGCGTATTTTTCGTCAAAATCAACTTTGAATTTTTGCCTGAATTCTTTTTTGTCAACGCCCGATGACAGACGCAAATGAAGCATTATATACTCCGCTTCCCTGCCCGGCCCGTCGAGCACCTCAATGATATCCGGCTCTTTGCCTTGCAGAAACGCTTTCATATCAGGCGACTGAGAATACCGGATATTTCCGATAAGCGAAGCCGCGGCGACGCCGAAGCCGATATAATCGCCGCCCCGCCAGTAGCGCAGATTGTGGCGGCTTTCATACCCGGGTTTTGCGAAATTGCTTATCTCGTATCTGTGATATCCGCTTTTGCCGAGCGTTTCGTTTATCAGCGCGTACATATCCGCGACCGTATCGTCGTCGGGCAGCGCGGGGCTTTGTCTGTAAAGCGGCGTGCCCTCCTCGAGCTTCAGCGCGTACGCCGAGATATGCTCGGGTTCAAGCCGTAATACGAAATCAAGACTTCGGGTAAGGCTTTCCGGCGTTTGTTCCGGTATGCCGTACATCAAATCAAGACTTATATTGTCAAATCCCGCTTCACGCGCGTTTTTAACAAGCGCCGCGCCGTCTTTTACCGTGTGAGACGTCCTGCCGAGTGCGTCAAGCTCCGTCTGCACCGCGGTCTGTATTCCGGCGGATAAGCGGTTGAAGCCCGCTTTTTTCATCGTTTCAAGTCCGTGAAGATCGACCGTTCCGGGATTAGCCTCGGCGGTGATCTCGCAGTCTTCGGACAACGTGTAACTGTCTTTTACAGCCTGCAGTATTTCGCAGAGCCGTTTCGCGCCGATATACGTCGGCGTGCCGCCGCCGAAATACACGCTTTTCACGACCTTGTCCGTTTTGTTCGCTTTTACGCGGCGTATAAGCTCGGAAACGTATACGTCGACGGTGGAAAGATCGGGCGACGAGCAGAAATCGCAGTAGCCGCATTTCGATCTGCAGTACGGTATATGGATATATAACGCCGTATCACTCATCGAGCTTGAGCACCGCCATGAACGCCTCGCTCGGCACCTCCACGGAGCCGAACGTGCGCATGCGCTTTTTGCCTTCCTTCTGCTTTTCGAGCAGTTTTTTCTTTCTCGTTATATCGCCGCCGTAGCACTTCGCCAACACGTCTTTTCTCATCGCCTTGACGGTCTCGCGCGCTATGATCTTGCCGCCGATCGCCGCCTGTACGGGTATTTCGAACAGCTGGCGCGGTATGTTCTCTTTCAGCCTCTCCACCATTTTGCGGGCGCGGCCGTACGCCTTGTCCGCGTGGATGATGAACGTCAGCGCGTCTATTATCTCGCCGTTGAGCATTATATCGAGCTTCACGAGCTTGCTTTCGTCGTAGCCGTCAAGCTCGTAGTCGAGCGAGGCGTAGCCGCGGCTGCGGCTTTTAAGCGAATCGAAGAAATCGTAGATTATCTCGTTCAGCGGCAGGCGGTAGTGTATCTCGACCCTCTCGGTATCGAGATAATCCATCGTGACGAATTCACCGCGGCGCTCCTGACAGAGCGTGTTGACCGCGCCGATATACGCCTTCGGCGTGAGCAGCGTCGCCTTTACCATAGGCTC
>JAGDCE010000031.1 GCA_017958705.1 Clostridia bacterium | reverse complement strand
GGCAGCGGATAAAGCGACAGAAGAAGACCGCTCTTCATCTCCGCTTTTTCCGCATCGGTCAGCGCGATTCCGCGCATCCCGCGGATGCCGTCGCCGCGCCCGGGCAGTATGCGCTCGGTATTTCCCGTATACGGGATATCAAGACGCGCGGCGTAGTCGTTGCGGCGCTCCGGCGCGCTGTCGCCGGTGGTGAACCACGATCCGAGGTCGTAAACGTCGGTCACGTTGTCAAGCCAGTGGAAATTGATATCCACCGCGTCGCCCTTAAGGCCGAGGAGAGAGCGGGGGACCGTCACCGTCATACGGTCGCCTTTTACGGCGTAAGATACGTTTCCCGTCTCCTGCCAAACTCCGTCCTTATACGCGCACAGCGTCGTGACCGTGTCGGAGACGACCTCGTAATTTATAAGGTAATCGTAACCTTCCCAGCCGGTCGACTTGTCGTTATCCGCGTCGATGAACAAAAGCATCCAGTTTTGCGAATCCTTATACGGCGTTATGCCGTCGGCGGTGCGGACGTAAAAATACACGTTAGATCTGTCGGCGGTGACTCGCGACTCGACTATATCGTTTCTGCCGGTGTCGTTGACGTACCGCCTTTTGCCCGTCGTGTCGGTATGATCTCTGTGCAGGGTGTCGCCGCGGAAATCCGTGTATACCGGATACACGCTCTCCCATTCTTCAAAAACGGCGGGATCCGTCTCGTCCATCGTTTTGCCGCCCGACGCGCCGTCAGCCGGCAGAACGCCTTTGAAGCGGCGGATTATCGAGCACATCTGATAGAAATAATTGTCGGTGAAGCCGTCCTTCATCGGCTCTATATCGCGGGAGAATTCCGGGTTGAACTGGTCAACGAAGCCGGTGTCGGTGTTGTGCTCGACCGTGAAATTCTGCGCGACCCATTCGTTCCAGCGGGAGATGAGAAGCACCTGACATTCGGGATTTTTCTTCATCAGCTGCCTGAAAGCGTTTTCAAACACCGTGCCTTTTCCCATCGTGTCCGTCTCCAGGAACGCGTTGAGATAGTTTTTCGCCGAGCGCGAACCGCTCCTGCCCGATCCGAAATTCGCAAAGCCCGCGCAGCCTATGCCGGTGCATTCCGCGGTCTTTTTATCTTCGACCCAGCCGTAGCCGTAACCGAAGTTTACAATACGGTTGTCTTCCCAGTACATCTCACTGTAAGCGTCCGGGCTGACCCAGGATTTGCGGAAGGTGAGCTTGTCTTTGTAGTATTCGTCGTCGAGTATCGGAAATTTTCCGTCGTCGGTCGGCTTGATCATGGCGAGCGGCTTGCCGTCCCAGTAAAACCAGAGATCCGCGTACTTTTCGTCCGTTATGAACAGTTTATAGACTTTCCCTATGTCGCCGCTGCCGTCAACAGACGTGCCGAAACCCCACGGGACGATATAAGGCGTCATCTGCCCCCCGGCGCGCAGTTCCAGACACGTGTCGAGGAAGATCCTGAACGTGTCTTCGTACAGATAGCCGTTGGTAAAGTCGATGTAGAGAAAATCGACGCCCGCCATCGCGAAATAATACATATCCCGCTTTATCTGCCACACGTCGTCGGCGCGGTGATATCCCGTCTCCGGCTCCGACCACCAGCAGAAGCCCCAGCGCGGACCGAAATCGGGTTTTGCGGGATTTGACGCGATAGCCTTCGCGTTATCGACGTCGCAGGTCGCCCCGGTCGTCCAGATCAGATAGAACAGTCCGACGTATTTGCCCTCTTTCGGCAGCCCCGCCGTCTCCGACGTCGGAAGGCTCCGTCCGAGCGCGTCCGTTGCGACTTCGTTATAGTTTGTTATAAGTATCTGCGGCGAGGCGCCTTTTTCCGTCAGCACACGGCCTTCCGGCGACGCCGGTGTGAACGAAAGCAGATCGCGGCTGAAGGTAGGCTCGACCTGCGGCAGCGGCTCCTCCGCGTCCGTGACGGCCGGTGTGTCAGTCATTTCCGTCAACGCGGTCGTGTCGGCGTCGTTTTCGTTTTTGCATGAAACACTGATCATCATGACTGCCCCGAGCAGGCACGGAAGCGCCCGCATCAAAATCCGTTTTTTCATTTTATACTTTGCCCGAGAACAGAATATCGTTCATCACGGTCTCGAGGTACTCCTGCCTGCCGCTCTGAACTTTGACGTCTTTCAGATCCGCGGCGTAGGCGGCGAGCGATTCGAGCGTTTCTTTTCCTTCAACGATACGCAGACCGACGCCGCTTTCATAAGAGGCGTAACGCTCTTTGATAAACGCGTCTATCCTGCCGTCCTCGATTATCTGATACGCCTTGATCAGCCCGAGTGCGAACGCGTCCATGCCGGCGATGTACGACAGCACCGTATCCTCGAGCGTGTTAGACTGGCGGCGCGCCTTCGCGTCGAAGTTGAGTCCGCCGTTCGTAAATCCGCCTGCCTTTATCACCTCGTACATCGCGAGCGTAGTTTCGTAGACGTTCGTCGGGAACTGGTCGGTGTCCCAGCCGAGGAGCGTGTCGCCCTGGTTGGCGTCGATGCTTCCGAACATGCCGTTGACCGCCGCGACGCGCAGCTCGTGGTTGAACGTGTGGCCCGCGAGCGTGGCGTGATTCGCCTCGATATTCAGCCTGAAATCTTTTTCAAGCCCGTTTGCGCGCAGGAAATTCGCGCACGTCGCCGCGTCGAAATCGTACTGGTGCTTCGTCGGCTCCTTCGGCTTCGGCTCAATGTAGAAATCGCCGTCGAAGCCGTGGGATCTGCCGTAATCGCGCGCCATGCGCATGAATCTGCCGAGGTTGTCAAGCTCCAGCGCCATGTCTGTGTTCAGCAGCGTGTCGTAGCCCTCGCGGCCGCCCCAGAAGACGTAGCCCTTCGCGCCGAGCTTAACGGCGGCGTCGATGCCCGCCTTGACCTTGCCCGCCGCGACGGCGAAAACGTCGGCGTCGGGGCTGCTCGCCGCGCCCGCCATGAATTTTTTGTCGCCGAACATATTGGCGGTCACCCACAGCGGTCTTATACCCGTTTCTTTCTGCTTCGAAAGCAGATAATCGGTCATGATTTCAAGATTTTTGACGCTTTCGGCAAGCGTCTCTCCCTCCGGCGCGACGTCCACATCGTGGAAGCAGTAATAGTCTATGCCGAGCTTCTGCATCAGCTCGAAGGCAAAATCGGCTTTCGCCCTGTACATATCCATGCCGGACAGACCGAAAGTCTTGCTCATCGTGTCGCCGCCGAACATATCCGTGCCGGAGGCGTTCACGGTGTGCCACCAGCTCATGGCGAACTTCAGATGTTCGCCCATGGTTTTGCCGTTTATGATCCTGTTCTTGTCGTAAAAACGGAACGAGAACGGATCTTTGCTTTCTTTACCTTTGAATTCGATCCTGCTGTTCTTGATATACATTTCGAATATCCCCCTTACGATATTTCCCGCTATATATAATATTACATTTTATTTCGTCAGTCAAGGTGTTTTTGCCGTCTTGTATGGACAAAATTCGGCTTTTGCGGAGCTTTTTTTCAAAAATGCCGTGTTGCGGCGCCGGCCTTTCCGCCCGGGTCGGGATGAAACAAAAACAGGCCGGGACAGTCAGCCTGTTTTCGTGTCGTTTATTTATGCTTTTTCATCTGCTTTTCGCTCTTTTTCCTGTGGAAAATGAACGTGC
>JAGDCE010000301.1 GCA_017958705.1 Clostridia bacterium | reverse complement strand
GAAACGCTAACCGCAGAGGGATTCTGGCCGTTCCCGACGTACGAAAAACTGCTTTTCAGCGTGAACTGAGATCGTGGACGATAAAAAAGAACTGCCGAAGCGAAAAGAGCTGCGGCTCAAACAGTTTGATTACAGCTCTGCTGGCGCGTATTTCATAACCGTTTGCGTAAAAGACAGAAAAAGGATACTCTCGAAGATCCAAAGCCCCCTACGAACGAAACGCTGCCGCATATCGTTTCAACGTTCAAGCGTTTATGCGGCAAAGAGCTCGGCCGCAGTATTTTCCAACGCGGATATTTTGAGCACGTGATCCGCGGCAGAGAAGACTATGAAACAACGACGAAATATATAATCGATAATCCGATCCGCTGGTATTACGACGGACCGGATGCCGAAGTCCCGCTGCCGGCGTCTGTGACTGCCAACAAGAAAGATCAAAACTCCATATGATAAAAATCCGCCCGGAGCCGCGTCTCGATCGGTTCCGGACGCTTTTTTTGCTTTGAAATCCCCGGTTTTGTTCGCGAGATTATTTTGATCCGCCGTTTTGCCGATAAATTTAAAAAATTATTGTAACCTGTCCGCTTATAGTTATATTAACATTAAAAGTAAATAATTTTGTTGTTTTCTTGACAAGCGGGATATAATCTGCTATACTAAGCAGAAAGAAGTCTGAAAGGAGCCCGGTATGAAGATACGGCGGATCGTCTACGCGCCGCTCGCGGCGCTTATGCTCATCACATCCGTGCTCTTCGCGTCGTGCTCCGGCGCGCCCGCCGGTACGGACGCATCCGTTACGACGGATCAGACGGAAACAGAAAATATCACAACTCAGCCCGAAACGGAACCGGAAACGGAGCCCGAAACCGATCCCGTGACCGCGGCGGAGACGGAGGCTCCGGCCGACACTTCATCGGTCGCTTATCTGCTCGGCTCGGGCGCGGCGCTTGAATATGAGGTGAAAAGAAAGCTGGTCATGTCGTCCGAGACCGTCGGCGGCGTCAGCTACAGACAGCTTCAGGGCGGCTGCACGGACGGCGAATATATGTATTTCGCGATGAACGACACGAAGTCGGAGGGAAGCCGCTCGATAATATACAAAATACCGCTCGGCAAAAAGAAGCCGGCGGCGAAAAGCGAGCCTCTGCCGACGGACCACAGCAACGACATGACCTATGACAGCAAGAACGGCCGCCTCGTCGTATGTCACAACGCGCCGAACAAAAAGATGCTCAGCTTCGTCGATCCCGAAACGCTCACCGTCACCGGTACGCACGAGCTCGACTTCAAAGCCTACTGCATACAGTACGTGCCGGAAAAGGAACAGTACGTCGTCGGCGTCGCCGGTACGATGGACGTCGCGATACTCGACGAAGATTTCAACGAGCTGCGCCGCATGACCGGAGAAAAGACGGGTTATACGAAACAGGGCTGCGACGCGGACGAAAACTATATTTACTTTATTCAGTACGAAAAAAACTGCGTGGTCATACACGACTGGGATTACAACAGGATCGCCGTGATAGACGTCCCGGTCAGCGGCTGTGAGCCGGAGAACATATTCCACGCGGGAAACGATTTTTATATCGGCTGCGCGGCGGGCAATCTGACGCTGTATCAGATAACGCTGAAGGAAGCGGCCGGATGATGTCACGTCTTTGAAAGGACGAGGAAATGACAACGGATAAGAAAAGTGATTTTCTGATAAATTTTGCATACGCGGTCGTCATAATCCTGCTCGTGTATTTCATCATGAAATACGTGATAAACTGGATCATGCCGTTTGTCATCGCCTTCATTATCTCGGCGATACTGTATCCGCTGATAAAACTTATCAACCGAAAACTCAAAATAAAAAAGAATAAAAAACCGGTCGCGGCGATTATAACGGCGTTGTTCTTCGGCACCGTCGGCGTGCTCGCCGGATTCATCGTGTACAGGATCGTCTCGGCGGTCGCCGGGTTCATCTCGGGGCTGCCGGAATACGTCACGACGACCGTTCTTCCGTCGCTTGAGATCGCGTACGAGAAGATCCGAACGGCGCTTGCAAACCTCAATATCGAGGTCGACATAAGTTCCAAGACGTTTTTCGACTCGATCGGAAGCAGCATCAGCGGCATAGTTTCGAGGCTCATGCCGTCGCTGTCGTTCATCACGAGCATACCGGGCATGGTGCTTACCGCCGTCATCATGATAATCTCCACGTTTTTCATAGCGATGGACTTTGACCGCATAACGGCGTTCTGCCTGGCTCAGCTGCCGAAAAAAGCGTCCGATTTCATCGTGATGCTGAAGGACTACACGGTAAAGATCCTTTTCAAATACGTACGCTCGTACGCTTTGATACTTGCGATCACGTTCGGCGAGCTTCTGATAGGCTTCACGATAATGCATTTCGTCAACGGACTGCAGAACGTTCTGCTGCTCGCGCTGCTTATAGCGATATTCGACATCCTGCCGATAGTCGGCACGGGTACGGTGCTCATTCCGTGGGCGATCGTCTCGCTTATCGTCGGCGACTACGTCCGCGCGATCTGCTTGCTGATAATCTACGCGGTCATCACCGTGGCGAGACAGTTCATCGAGCCTAAGATCGTCGGACAGCAGGTCGGTCTGCATCCGGTCGCAACGCTGCTCGCCATGATCGTCGGTACGCGTCTGTTCGGCGCCGTCGGTCTGTTCGGCGTGCCGATCGCGCTCGCCATAATCAAAGACCTGAACGACCACGGCAAGATCCACGTGTTCAAGCCGGTGCCGGCGGCTGAAGAGCAGAGCACGGTACAGGAACCCCCGGACGGGACGGAAGACGGCGGGGAAGATCAAGAGGACAACGATAACGGCGGCGCCGGCTGAGAAGCCGGACGGCCGCATAAAAATACACATCAGAGAGGGACACAGTAATGGACAGGCTTATTGACGGTGCGCTTTTCGAAAACATGGTAAAGGGAGGCGCGGAAAACCTTTACGTCAACAAAAGCATAGTGAACGACTTGAACGTATTCCCGATACCCGACGGGGATACGGGAGACAATATGTTTATGACGATAGATTCGGGCGCTTCGGCGCCGCCCGACGGGCAGCAGAGCCTCGGAGGCGTCGCCGCGCGCATAGCGCACGGGATGCTGCTCGGTGCGAGAGGAAACTCCGGAGTCATCTTATCGAGGATCTTCGCGGGTATCGCCGCGGGTCTCGCGGATCTGCAGGACGCCGACATAAAGACGTTCGGCAAAGCGCTGCAGAGAGGCTCCGCGGAGGCTTACAGCGCCGTGTCGGTGCCGGTGGAGGGGACGATCCTCACCGTGTTCCGCGACGCGGTGTCGTACGCCGGCGAAAGACTCGATGACGACAGCACGCTCGACAGCTATTTCATGGATCTTATATCCGAGCTGCGAAACTCGCTTCAGCGCACGCCGGAGCTTCTCGACGTGCTGAAGGAAGCGGGAGTCGTCGACAGCGGCGGCGCGGGTCTCGTCTACATAGTCGAAGGCATGAAGAACGTCATAGACGGCGCCGAGATCGGCGGAGTGCAGACGGAGAGCGCCGGCGG
>JAGDCE010000300.1 GCA_017958705.1 Clostridia bacterium | reverse complement strand
CGTCAGCGGCTCCGCCTTTTACCGACGCTTTCAGCGTAACGGTGCCGGGTACGTAAGCGGTGATCGTCCTGCCGTTGAGCGAGACCATACAGCCACCGTCATTGACGACGGTCCATACGATCGCCGAGTTTGTGGCGTCGGACGGATAAACGTCCGCGTGAAGCACCGTGCTCTCCGAGACCGTAAGAGTCTCGGTCGACAGTTCTACGTCGGATACGGCGACGAAAGGCTCGGTAACTATTATCTTCATTCGGGAAGACGAGACGCCGCCGCATACGCAGTAAACGTAATACTCTCCCGCCTTGTCGGTCGGTATGCTGCACGATGAGGAATCGGCACCGGAGACGAGCGTCCCCTCACCTTTCTCCGTCTGTGAAATATACCATTTGAATCCGTCTTCCGCAACGTCGATGACCGAGGCGGTGACGGTGAGTCTTTCTCCTCTCTGAACGCTGAATTTCTCGGCGAACAGGTAAACTATAGACGACGAGTTGTCGATCTGCGCCGTGAGTTTCTTAGTTGTAAGACTCACGTCGCCTTTCGTTATCTCAACGATATATGAGAACTTACCGGCAGGCGCGTCCGGGAACTGCGAGGATTTGCGCACTGCGGGCGTTACGGAATCGACGATAACGTCCTTGACGGTCACGCCGTAATCGGAAAATCTTTTGAAATACGAGGTAAGATATTCGCGTATCGAGGATGCGTCGTTGGCTATATCCATGTGCAGCGCGAAATTAGACGATTCGATCTCGTTCTTTACGGCTACGACAGTCGCAAGATCCGGGTCGTTCGGCGTCAGTCTGATCGAGACGGACGTGCTTCCGACGGAATTGAACGCGGTAAGTCGTATCGTGTGTTCCGTACCTCCGGAAAGGCCGGTCAGCGTATATCCTGTCGCGCCGGGTCCGAGCGATACCGTACCGATCACAACGGACGGCGACGAGCTGAGACTGTACGAGATCTCGTATCCCGTTATCTCGGCGCCGTTTCCGTTGCCGGACCACGTCAGATACGCGGAGTAATCGCCCGCATTGCCCGAAAATTCAAGCGTAGGAGCGCCGGCTTTTACGGTGACGGGTTCGGTCGTAACCGACACTTCTCCGCTCGTCACGGTCGCCGTGATCGATTTGCCTAGCATATCCGTTCCGACACGCAGAGACTCCGACGCCTCGCCGGTCTTTTCACCGTCCGCATACCACTGAACGTATCTTCCTTCACCGTCCATATCGGTCTGCACCGTCAAAAGATCGCCGAGCGATACCGAGCCGGTCACACCGTTTTGATTTACGATCCGGGCATCCGCGCCGTGGCAGACGAGACCGAAAAGCAATGCAATTATAACAACGGTCACAGCCGCCGCAGTTTTTTTCAAGCGGATCCCTCCTTTACTCGAATAATTTGAACGTGTGAACGCCGGAGCCGAGCTCAAGCATCTCGGCTACAGGCTGATAACCGCGGATGCCGCCGATGTGCAGCTTCTCGTCGGGGAGAACTACCGCCGTCGAGTTGACGGGTACGGTAAGCTTCATGTCGTAATTGCGGCCGTTATAACGCCATTCCGATCCGATCGTGCCGGACGGGCTGTCGTAGCTGCCGGAGGCGCCGTTTATACGCTTGTCCGGGTATGGTTTGTATAAAAATCTCGCAAATCCCGGGGTTACGGGTTTTATGCCGAGCATATACTCGTACATCCACTCGTAACAGCTGCCGAGCGAATAATGATTGAAAGAGTTCATCCCGGCGTCGCCGAATCCGTTTTCCGCCGTATAGCTGTTCCAGCGCTCCCAGATCGTCGTCGCGCCGTTAAGCACTGAATACAGCCACGAAGGATAAGTCGTCTGACAGAGTATACCGTATGCAGTATCAGCGTGGCCGTTGTCGCAAAGTACCGGCAAAAGATATCCGACGCCGACAAATCCTGTGCGCAGATGTCCGTCCGCTTCTTTGATTTTTCTCAACAGATGTGCGACCGCAGCGTCTTTCTCCTCGCCTTTCACAAGCCCGAATTTGAGTGCGAGCAGATAACAGCACTGCGTGTCGCCTTTTATAATGTTTCCGTCGCGTATATACGCTTCGCGCCACTCCTCGGATATCCGGTCGAACATCGTTTTATAATACTCGGAGCGGTCGCGTTTGCCGAGGATCTCGGATATATACGACATGATATACGCGTCGTACGCGAAAAAGGCGGTCGCCAGTACGTCTTTCGGAGTCTCCTCGTAAACGGAAAGCCAGTCTCCGTATCCCGCGGCCGGTCTTAACAGACCGTCGGTCGTGGAAAGCAGATATTCGAAGTACTTTTCTGCGTACGGATATGCGTACGAGAGGACGCGTTTATCTCCGTGTATCCTGTATACGTTGAACGGTATTATGAATATCGCGTCGCCCCACGCCGCGGCGCCGTTTCCGGTGAGATCCGCTCCGTTATGTTTTCTTACCATCGGGGCAATGCTCGTAACGGATCCGTTCGGTTTCTGAGCGTCGGTCACGTCGCGCATATATTTGTTGTAAAATTCGGCGCAGTCCATGCCGTAGCAAGCGGATTTACTGAACACCTGAGCGTCGCCGGTCCAGCCGAGCCTTTCGTTACGCTGCGGGCAGTCTGTCGGCAGGCTGAGGAAATTGCCCCTGTGGCCCCATTCGATATTTGAGATCAGCTGCCTCAGATCCTTGTTATCGACTCTGACGGTACCGGTCCTGCGGCACGCCGAATACATCACGAGACCTTTTACGTCTTCGATCGCGGGCTCGTACGGCAAGCCGCGGATCTGTACGTATCTGAAACCGTGAAACGTGAAATGAGGGATATATTCGTCGTCCTGCCCGCGGCAGATATAGGTGTCCGTCTGTTCCGCACCGCGGAGGTTCGTGGTGTAGAGAGTTCCTTTCGGGCCGTCACAGCCGCGTTCGCCTTTGTCGGCGTCATTGAGCATTTCTCCGTGCGTGAACGTCAGCACGGTCCCCGCTTCGCATCTGAGCTTTACGGAGATCACACCTACCATGTTCTGACCCATATCGACGATATAGTCTTCACCGACACGTGTGACTGATACAGGATCTATCGTTTCATTAACCTTGACCGAGGGACCGGTCACGGGCAGGAGCTTTGTCCCGAAGATGAAAGGCGGGACGTATTTTACCGCGGCCGCCCAGCCGTAATCGTCGTGTCCCGGCTCGAATCTGCCTTTGCGTTCAATCCGCGCGTCGTAGTATTCGCCGTTCTGGTTGTCGGTGTAGATATAAGCGCCCGATGCGCATTCCCAACTGTCGTCGGTATAGAATTCGTCCCAGCTGCCGTCCTTGTATATGACGCGGAAATAGACCGAAAGCGCGTTTTTGTCGCCGTATATATCCTTTTCGCCGGAATAGCCGATATAAGAATTATACCAGCCGCTGCCGACGACCGCTCCGATCGTGTTCGTACCGGACGTGAAGTATTTTGTAACGTCAAAGAAACGGTATTGAAGCGTTTTGTGATAATCGGTAAAACCGGGATCGAACTGCGCGTCACCTATCCTTTTTCCGTTTATGAAAAACTCGAAAACGCCGAGAGACGTAACGTATGCGTATATAGACGATACGCGCCCTTCGAGTCTGACGTCGCGTCTGAAATACGGCGCGGGACGGCCGCCGCGACCCTTTGAAACGTCATATGCGCGCAGATGTCCTTCCGGCGCGGTAATGAAATGATCCTTTAAATGTCCCGCGTCTCCGACTCCCGTCGCAAAAACGCCTATATTGCTTTTAAGCGCGGTCTTTCCGACCATCACGTATACTTTGAAATAATAGATACTGAGCGGCAGAAGCTGTTTCCCGCAGTATTCTATATCGAAAACGCTGCTGCCCTGCACCGTGCCGGTGTCGTACATATCGCCGACGCCGTCGGCGGAAAGCTCTGCGCTCGAGCTGACGATGAGTTTATATGATCTGACTGAAGCGTTCCTGTCCGCGCCGTCTATACGGAACGAAAAATGCGGTCTGTCCGTGCCGATACAATAAACGTCACAGTCGCCCGGACGGCCGGCGGGCATATGTTCGCATTGAAGGTCTGTGATTTTCATAACTGCCTCTCACCGAATAATACTACAGTTTAAAGTATAACACATAAAAGAAGAAAAAACAAGTCTTTTTTATTAATAGTAGCGTTTGTGTTTACATATAAAGGTTGACATCGAAAACTTTGTATGGTATATTTGTTTTATAAATCGCGATTGAAAGGACACGACTCATGCTTCAGGTCAGAAACCTAACGAAGACGTACGGCAAAGGCAAACTGGCGGTACAGGCGCTGAAGGGTATAACGATCGATTTCCCCGAGACCGGAATGGTGATGATACTCGGTAAATCCGGCTGCGGTAAATCGACGCTTCTGAATATCCTCGGAGGCCTCGACAAACCGACCTCGGGCGACGTTATAATCGACGGCGCGCCTTTCTCTTCGTTCAATTCAAGAAAATATGATGATTACAGAAATACATACGTAGGATTCGTATTCCAGAATTTCAACATAATCGAAAACAGGACTGTATACGAAAACATCGAACTCGCTCTCAGTCTGCAGAACGGGAACACGAATATTGAAAGTATCGACGACGCGTTATCCGCCGTCGGCCTTTCCGGACTCGGATACAGAAAACCGTCCGAGTTATCCGGCGGTCAGCGCCAGCGCGTCGCTATCGCCCGGGCGCTCGTAAAGCGCCCCGAGGTGATCCTCGCGGACGAACCGTCAGGCTCACTCGACTCCGTCACCGGAGACGATCTTTTCGTGTCGCTTAAAAAGCTCAGTAAAGAGCGCCTCGTCATCGTCGTCACGCACGACAGCGAGATCGCTTACAAATACGGCGACCGTATCATCTTCCTGCGCGACGGCGTCGTTACCGGCGACATCGACAGGATCAAGAAAGCCGGAGACGCGGAGACGAAATTCATAAAAGACAATATCATGTTCGTTAAAGCCGGTCATAAGCTGAGCATGGAGGAGACGGAAAGCATACTCCACGGCGACACAGACAACTATCTGACGTTTGAAACAGATAAACAGCACGTGGTACTCGCGTATCCCGAAACGATAGACGATATCGACGAGGGATACAGCCCCGGCGACTTCACTCCTCACGTTTACGAAAACGTTCAGCCGACGAAAACAGCGGTATTCAAGCACGCTTCGATGAGCTTCCGCAACTGTCTGTCACAGGCGGCGGCAAATGTTAAAAAGCGCAAGGGAAGATTCGCCGTGACGCTGCTCGTCTCACTGATCTGCGTTTCCCTGCTCAATATCGGTATTGCACTTTCAATGTCGAACGAGACGAAGATCGTTTCAAATACGATCAGAAAGTACGGCCTCGATTTCATCAATATCGAAAAAAGCTACAGAACGGAAAAGACGACGGAGCAGATCTCTGAGCTTTTCACCGCGTATCATCCCGGGCTCAGATATACGACGAGTATATCGTACATCCCGGTAAACGATCTCAAAGTCCCGAGTACGATAGATTATTATGACTGGTACAATTATCTCAGCGGAATGGAAAATCAATCGGTATTCAACGGCATCCTTGAGTTTGAAAAAGTCAGCGATTCCGGGCTGAGACTTCTCTGCGGCGATTACCCGACAGGCAAAGACGAAGTTCTTATAACCGACGTCTCCGCCGCCGATCTGTTCGCCTGCGGCTTCATTTCAGTCAACGATAAGGGCGAATACGTGATGATAAAGCCCGACTCGATCGAAGATATATCGGGCAAAGAACTTCTTATAGGCGTCGCCGAAAAGCACAAAGCAGTAAAAGTGACGGGTATCGTTAAAACGAACTGCGAAGAGCTGACGGATTCCGGCGACGAAGTTACCGACATCGTCAATATGCTCATAAGCGGCGGCGGCAACGATATAAGGAATTCATATAAGCTCCTTATCTCGGCAAATGGTTTTTCTTCCGATATGATCGATTATATAAACGCCGACGCGAACAGCGGCGGGTACGTTGAGCTGTATATGGACAAAGCCGCAGCGGACAGTTATTATTCCGTATACAACGACGAGATAGTCGCAAGGCTTGATACCTCTGCGTCTCTGCAGACGGCCTATTCGCCGGACGGTACGCCTTTTGATCGGGAGCTCGGCAAAAACGAGATCATAATCTCGGAAGAAATGTATAACGATCTGCAGAAGATCTTAATTGAAGAATACGAGGCGCGCGGAGAGGAATATTCGCCGGATGATACGCCTGAGCTGATTTTCAGGATCACGATCTACAACCGTCAGTCGTCTTACCGCTACAGCTACGAGGAAGACCGTATCGACGCCACTTTCCGCGTCGTCGGATATACGACCGAGGATCGCACGCTGATCCTGAGCAAGGACTACAAAAACAGTATAGAATACGGTAAACTCAAAGCCGATACCGTAATGCTGAACGCCCGCGATCTTAACGTCAGAAACGTCATGAAGATCGCGCGTAAGAACGGTCTTGACGTCAGCTCCGTGCTGTTCGAAGAAGTTATCGACCGCGTTGATACGATGAAGGAAACGAGCATATTTCTGCTCGGCCTGTCCGCCGTGGTCGCTATCTTCCTGTTCATCATAATACTGAACTATCTGCTCCTGCTCGTGAAGGAGCGCAACAAGGAGCTCGGCATCATGCGCGGCCTCGGCACGAGCGGCGCGGTCACGGTCAAGATATTCTACATCGAGATAGGTCTGCTTGATATCATCGTATCGGTGATATCGGCAATTAT
>JAGDCE010000299.1 GCA_017958705.1 Clostridia bacterium | reverse complement strand
CTCTGTCCTGTATGCCCATGAATACGAGCAGGTCGCCGCCGTTCTTCACGATCTGCGTATTGAAATGTTTTTCAAGATCGTAGATCTGCAGTTCCGGGAAATCCTTCTTTATTTTTTCCGCGGCCCGCAGATATCCGTAATACGCGGCGATCTGTGTCCAGTGAGAGTCCGCCTGCATGAACAGCAGTTTGTCCCTGTGCTCCATCAGCGTGTCGCGCAGATCGAGGAAATAGATGTCGTCGCTGTCCTTCATGAACTCGGCGAACTGCGTGACCGGCGTTTCGGTGAAATAGTCGCCTCTTCCGCCCTCCTCCTCGGTATACTGTATATCGTGATAGATGACCGCGGGGTTTGTGCAGACTATGCAGATTATCTTCGTGTTCTTGCCGGTCGCCTGTCTGATCAGACCGAGTTGTGCTTCAAGATACGCGCGCATCGTCGTCATCGTCTCTTCGCTCGCCTGCACGTAGCCGTAATAGAAAGCGTCGTAGAAATTCAGATAAACGTGGCTGTCGTGACCTATGAACGCTCCGTAACCGCTCATGAGATTGCCCTCTCCGTCGGTGTTATATTTCAGTCGCACCGCGGAGCTCGCGTCCGACAGCGCCTTGCCTTCGGCCTTGGCGTAAATATATACGGTCTGACCGGACACGCCCTCCGGGAGCAGATACATGCCGTAAAAGAATACATTCAGCGCGTGCTCTTTAATAAGCACCTCGCCGTCGCGCTTGCAGACGTATACGAGCGCGTCGGGCTCTGTCTTGCAGAAGATGCCGATAACGTACTGCTTGCCGTCGTCGAACGTCCACGTCTGTATGTCGCTTACCGGTGCGGTCTTTTCTGTCGGCTCCGGCTCCGTTTCGGGCTCCGTATCCGTGACGGGAGCGGTAACGGTTCCCCCGTCCGTCTCCGTATAGGCATCCGTGCCGGGCTCGGTCACGGTGTTATCCGTCGTCTCGGGCGTTTCCGTACAGGACACGGCGCAGAGTGCGAGCAGCGCCGCGAGTATTGCCGCTGTTGTTCTTATAGCAATTTTCATAAAGATTATCCTTACGTTTTATAGTTTTTCACCGGCGGTAAAAAGTCATACCGCCGGTGTCGGATCGATCAGGGATGAGCGTTGAAAAGCATGCCGAGATCGGCGCCTATGTTCCGCTCGGTCCAGACATATACGAGATAATCGGGCTGACGCGTTTCAAGGGCGTTCAGAGTATAATCGTATAACGGCGGATTCGATGCCGGTTCATTGAGATAGATATCGCTGAACAGCAGATCGAGATATCCGCTGAGCGCCCAGTAATAGGAGTCGCCCATAACGTACGCGGTCGGCGCGCCGGCGGGAGCCGACGTGACGTTCGATTTACGCGAAACGGACGCGGTGACGGCATTTACGCCCATGCCGCTGATGCCGAGGAAGTTAAGCAGGTCGCCGCCGGACGGTACGATCTCGGTCGTGAAATCCTTTTCAAGATCGTATATCCTGGTGTCCGGGAAATCCTTCTTTATCTTCTCCGCCATGCGGTAATACGCATAATAACCGGAGATGGACGTCCAGTGCGAGTCGGCCTGCATAAACAGCAGTTTATCCTTGTGCTGAGTCAGGATCTCGCGCAGATCGAGGAAGTATATGTCGTCGTTGTCCTTCATGAATTCGCCGAACATCGTGGTCGAGGTCGGCTCGTTGTGATCTCCTCTGCCTCCGACATCTTCGCTGTACTGCAGATTGTGATAGATCGTGGCGGGGTTGGTGCAGACGACCATTATTATTTTCGTGTTTTTGCCGGTCTTCGCTCTGATCGCGTTGAGCTGCGCGGTCAGGTAGTTCTTCACGTTCGTCATCGTCTCGGTGTTCGTCCTCTGGTTGCCGTAATAGAACGCGTCGTACCAGCTGAGATAAACGTGGCTGTCGCGTCCTATGAACGCGCCGTTGCCGACGGGATCGGAATGTTTGAGCGTGATCCTGATGCTGTGGTCGGACAGGCTCTTGCCTTCCGCGAGCGCATACAGATACACCGTCTGCGAAACAACGCCGGCGGGCAGTATGTACATGCCGTAAAAGTATCTGTCGAGCGCGTGTTCCTTGACGAGTATGGTGCCGTCGGCCTTGCAGACGTACACGAGCGCGTTCGGCTCTGTCTCCGCGTAGATGCCGATGACTCTGGGATTTTTGCCGTCGTCGTAGGTCCACGTTTTGATATTTTTAACTATCGCGGTCTTTTCCTTCGGCGGCTCGGTCTCGGGCGTCTTAGTCGTCGTTTCCGGGGCTTTCGTCGTCGTTTCGGGCGCTTTCGTGGTGGTCTCGGGCACGGTGGTCGTCTCGGGGACTGTCGTCGTCTCGGGGACTGTCGTCTCCTCCTCGGTCACGGTAGTCTCCGGCTCCGTCGTCGTCTCCGGTTCCGTCACGGTCGTCTCCTCCTCGGTGACGGGCGCGGTCGTCTCCTCGTCGGTGACCGGCGCCGGCTCCTCGGTCGTGACCGGGATCGTCGTATCCGGCTCAGTGGCAGGTTCCGTATCCGGCTCGGTCTGCGAGCCGGCAAAGCTCGACAGGTCTTCCTCAGTCACAACGGGAGGCGTCACGGTCTCCGTGCCGTCCGTGCTGCAAGATACGATCGGAAGAACCGTGAGCAGCGCGAGCAGCGCCGCGAATATCCTGATTCTGATTTTCATTTCGTGTTGTATCCTTCCTTAGAATCCGGCGACGCTCATAGAGAAGTTGGCCACGACGTTGCTTGTGAAATCGGGACCGACGTTCCTCTGACATACGAGCAGTATGACGTAGTCGGGTTTGTTTTG
>JAGDCE010000298.1 GCA_017958705.1 Clostridia bacterium | reverse complement strand
TCCTTCTGCGACATATAGACCTGATGAAGCACCTTGTTCGGGAACGCCATGCTCTTTCTGTTGCTTATCACGCCGCCGTAAGTGATCACGGTCACGACGTCGGTGTCGGTCGTCTCCGTCACCTCGCACGCCACGAGCCCGTTGTTCAACAGTACCGTGTCGCCCGGATTGAGCTCTTTCGCGAGGTTCTTGTAAGATACGGACACGCGTGTCTGATCGCCTTCGACGTCAAGCGTCGTGAACACGAATCTGTCGCCCTCGCGAAGCGTCACGGGCTCGTCGTTCTTGAACGTGCCTATGCGGTATTCCGGTCCCTTCGTGTCGAGCATTATCGCCACGGGAAGGCCGAGACGCTCCCTTACGCGCTTTACCGAATCCATTTGTTTTCTGTGGCTTTCGTGCGTGCCGTGCGAGAAGTTGAAGCGCGCCACGTCCATACCCGCGAGGATCATTTTCTCAATAGTCTCTTCATCCTCGCACGCCGGTCCCATTGTGCAGATTATTTTTGTTTTTTTCATATCAGCCTCCTGATCACAGTGCGGCTTTGATAGCCGCCAGAAGATCGTCGTATTTATCGAAAGCGGGAAGCTCCGGGTGATCGGCCTTTATCTGCGCCGTGCTGCGGAACAGGAAGCCCGCCTTGCTCGCCTGTATCATGCCGAGGTCGTTGTAGCTGTCTCCCGCCGCTATCGTCTCGAAGCCGACGGACTGCAGAGCCTTTACCGTCGCGTATTTGGATTTCGCGACCCTCATTTTATAGCCGGTGATCTCGCCGCTCTCGGACGCCTGCAGAGTGTTGCAGAATATCGTCGGCCTGCCGAGCTTTTTCATCAGCGGATCGGCGAACTGCGTGAACGTGTCGGACAGGATGATCACCTGCGTTATTTCGCGCAGCGAATCGAGAAATCTGCGCGCGCCGGGCATCGGCTTTATTTTCTCTATCGTTTCCTTTATCTCGGTGAGCCCGAGTCCGTGCTCCTTCAGTATCGCTATACGGTATTTCATAAGCTTGTCGTAATCGGGCTCGTCGCGCGTAGTGCGCGAAAGCTCCGGTATCCCGCTCGCTTTAGAAAACTCGATCCATATCTCAGGCACAAGAACGCCCTCGAGGTCAAGACATACTACGTTCATAACATCGTTCTCCTTGTATTTCGCTGTTCTAAGTATATCACGGCAAAACGATAATGTCAACAGTATTTAAATACAAAACGGTAAAAAAAGAAAGACGGAGGTCCGTCCGTCTTGACAAACGCCGTCGAAAGGGGTATAATGGATACAGCCCTGTAAGAAAGGAGTCTCTTAAGTGAAAAACAGGATATTGAAACGCGTGACAGTCTCCGCGGCGCTGCTTTCCGCGCTGCTTCTCGGCTGCGTTGCATGCACTTCGGGCGACGCGGACACACAGACCTTAACGGAGCCGGAGACGACGGCGTCCGCCCCGGATACCGCGCCGGAGACGGAGCCGGACGACGCGCCCGACGTGTTCCCGGAGGGAGACAACATCGAGATCGGCATTTTCTACGAGCCTCCGCACGATTTCACAACGCCGGAGCAGTACGACTGGATCCGCGACGCGAATATAACGTTTATTGAAGTGACTAACAGCAACGGCGCGATAAACAAAGAGGTCAGCAACGAGCAGATAAGGCTCGCGAAGGAACGCGGCATAAAGATCACGTACAACGCCGGAGTCGACGGCAAAAACCTGCTCGCTATGACGGAAGACGAGATCACCGGGTACGTGAAAGAACTGGCGAAGGACCCGACGATCACGTCGATGCACGTGAAGGACGAACCGGCCCAGCCGTGGACGTACGCGAAAGTCTGCGCCGCGGTGAAGAGGGGCGGTCTGATGCCGAGGCTCAATTTCCTGCCGTATTTCGCGACGTGGATATTCGACGATTACAAGGGCTTCATCGAGGATACGATCGTCGCCGCGGGCAAGGAGGATTACGGTTATCTCAGCTACGACCATTATCCGTACCCGTATGACGGCGGCGATCCGGACACGATGTTTCACAATCTCGAAATAATCAGACAGATCGGTCTGAAATACGACGTGCCGACGGCGTGCTACATCCAGTCGATCGGAGAACATAACAACTTCCGCCGCACCAACGGCAACGAGATAAGATACCAGATGTCGACCTGTCTCGCTTACGGTATCAAATCCATGACGTATTTCACGTGGTGGACGACCGGCTTCTGCGATCCCGCGGATTACGCGATAATCTCGCCGTACGGCGACAAGACCGACATCTACGACGACGTCGCGCAGATAAACGCCGATATACTCAGGGTCGGCACGCTGCTGCGCAGGCTCGACGCGGTAAAGGTCTATCATACGAAGGGCACGGAGCAGAGCGTAACGCGCTGCACGAGCGACGACGTCCCCTTCTACGGAAAAAACGCGTTGATCATCTCGCTCATGGAGGACCGGGAGACCGGGCGCGACTACGTCATGCTCGTGAACAAGCATTATAAGAAAGGGGTCACCTGCGAGTTCACCGTGTCCGACAGGATAACGCAGCTGTTCGACTGCACGGAAGGCAGCTACGATCCCGTGGATATATCGACCGGCAGTTTCACCGCGACGTTCAAGCCGGGAGGCTTCAGGATATACGCCGTCGGCAAAAAGGACAATATAGTCGACCGGGAATACGACGCCGGCGAAAACATAGCGCAGGACAAAGCGGTCGCCGCGGCGGCGGTATATCCCGGAGCGGGCTTTTACACGTACTGCGTAAACGACGGCGTGCGCGGCGGCTCCTCCGGAGAATCATACGGCTACCGCAGCGAGGCCGACACCGGATATCTCGAGGTCGATCTCGGCAGAGTCACGGCGTTCGACCGCGTGGATATCTACCCGACCGGGACGAATTATACGAGAGGGCAGACGTTCCCGCGCGACTTCAGAATAGAAGTTTCATCGGACGGCAAAACGTATGAAACGCTGGTCGAGCGCAAAGAATACGACGACGCGCTTCACGCGATCCCGTCGTTCACGTTCGACCGCACCGAGGGCAGATACGTCCGGCTGACGGTCCTGCGCGGGTGCGAACAGGGCGGATTCGAGATCGGCGAGATCGAGATTTATAACGGAGGATCCGTCCCGGCGCCCGACAACGGCGCGTTCTACACCGACCCCACCGCCGTTGAAAAGGGGACGAACGTGGCGTTGGGCAAGGCTGTCAGAGTCAGGACGGAGCTTGGCGGAGCGTGGCGCAAGGAGAATCTGACGGACGGCGACAGAGAGACGAATTACAGCTCCGCGCTGAATCAGCATGAAACGGAGGACGGCGAGGAGTGGATCCTGATCGACCTTGCCGCGCCGCTCGAATTCAACGAAGTCGACGTGTACCCGCGCGGCGACGGTCAGAATTTCCCGTATAAATTCAGGATCGAGATATCGGACGACGGGAAGGATTTCACAAGCATATACGAGTGCGACGTGCCAAAGATTCCGGTGAACCGTAAACCCTCGGTCTGCACGCTCGATAAAACGTACAGAGCAAGATACGTGCGGGTGTTCGCGTATAAGCTCCGCGATCAGGAGGGCTTCAACGACGGACATATCTTCCAGGCGTCGGAAGTCGAGATATACAACAAGTGAAAGCTAGATTCGCCTTCGGCGAGCTGAATTCGGCTGCGCCGAGCTAAATTGAGCTTCGCTCAGCTAAATTCGCCTTCGGCGAGCTAAATTGACCTTCGGTCAGCTAAATTCGCCTGACGGCGAGCTGAATTTAACTGCGAGCGTATGAGAGCAATTTAGATGATAAAAAAAGCCCGCTTTGACGAACTCCGGGATCGGAAGCCGTCAAAGCGGGTACGTTATTTCAATCAAAATCCTCTATACGCCATTCGTCGCGCCAGTCTATCACGACGCGCCCGCCCTCGAAGCGTAGCGGCAGCCACACGTAATCGGCGAGCGCCGTGCGCTCTTTCGGCAGCGATCTCATTATCTCCGACGCCTCCGCGCGCTCTGCCGCGGTGCTGTCGTCGCGGAAGAGCAGATCGTACGCGCGCTCGTATTTTTCGTACGGCACGTCCATTGCGTTCGGCATCCAGCGGTCGGCGCAGGCGATATACAGATCCTTTTTGCCGGGAACCTTGAACACGCTCGATATCTGACTGTGAAACGACGTGCGGCTCGTGTCCGACGGGTGCGGGTCGCCGAGCACGGTGTAAGGACCGTGCCAGGTGTCGGCGACGGCCGCCTCGGACGGATTCGGCATATATCCCGTCGTACCCGACGTTATCAGATAATGCTTTCCGCCGCGGACGAAATGCGCCGTCGCCTCGCGTACGTACGGCGGATGACTGCGCGGGAAATGCGTCGAATAATAGCCGGTGACGTCCGTGTAATCCGGCGTCAGATCGGCGCAGATCGTCTCCGAATGCACGCGCTCGAAGTAGTAATACGCCTTGCCGTCCCGGGCGACCGCGAGATCGAAATCCCCGGCGCTCATGCCGAGCGGATAAAGCCGCTCGCGCACGATCGTGTAAGGCCCGGTGAAGACGTCCGCGGTAAGCACCGTTTCGCTCTGCGTGCCGTCCTTTTCCATGATCTTGAGCCAGCAGACGAACTTTTTCGTCTTTTTGTTGTAGATGATATGCGGGCGGTCCATCATCGACGACGGATGTATGCTGCTGTTTTCGTTTTCCGTATCGGGCGGTATGATCAGCCCGATGTCGTCCCAGTTGTACAGATCGGCAGATCTGTACGCGCGGACGCCCCAGTGCCATATGTGTTTTTCCGGGTCGGTGAACTGCTTGTTTTCACCGTACCAGTAATAATAACCGTCAATAAACGTGACGGAGCCGCCGTGCGCCTGTATGCGCTCGCCCTTCGTGTCGAGCCATACCTGCCCGGGCTTAATACTGCCGTATTGCTGCATTTGCTTCTCCTGATACGCGCCGCCGGCGCTTTTTTTATTCGGATACCCTGCCTTCGAAAAGCACGACGCCGGAGTCGTTCGTCCAGCCGGATTCGCCGGTCGTGATATAGAAACGGAACGGTTCGTTCGCATTGAATATGACCGGATCGGCGACAGCGGCAGTGTCCTTTACGGATATCACCGTGACGGCGGCCGCCTCGACGCCGGTTTTGTCGAGTTTTATCTTGGCTTTCTGTATTATGTCGCTGACGTATAGATCGTCCTTGCCCTCGATCATCCCGGTAAGATCCGATCTGCCCGGATAGAAAACGTCGGTTATCCCGAGCGATCCGAGAAAGCCGACAAGCTCGCCGTTGTCAAGAGACGTCTCCGTCGTGAATTCAGGTATGATAACTCTGACATTTGTGCTCTTCGCCTGCGCTATCTTCCCGGACAGACCGGAGGCACTGCCTATCACGAACACCATGTTTACGCCGTTATCCATCGGCACGATCACGAGACGCGTTTCGGCGTCCTCGTAATAAGCGCAGTATCCCTCGGACGCTATGAAGTTTTTCTTCACTTTCTCACCGCCGCCGGTCCTGAAATCCTGCTCGCCGAGCTCGGAAAACTCGTAATTCCACCCGTTTTTGTAGTATAAAGCGTTGGCGAGGATGACCGCGAGGTTCTCGGTATCGTAATCGTCCGGAAGAACTCTCGGGATCAGGCCTTCCGTCTTTTCGTTCGCCCAGTCGTTGACTTTCTTTATGATATCGGGACCGTCGAACGAATCGTACCTGGCGTTGTACATCTCAAGTCTCAGCTTGTATTCGGACTTGAAATCGTCAAGATCGCTGCGCTTCCAGACTGAATCCGCCACG
>JAGDCE010000297.1 GCA_017958705.1 Clostridia bacterium | reverse complement strand
GCTGAAAAACGCGAACGCGGTCAAGGCGAATCCGTACTCCGCGCAGAGCGTCATAGATGCCGCCGCGCAGGCTGTTTCCGAAGCCGCCGAGGGTCTCGTTGAAGGCGGTGACGAACCCGAGCCGATGAAGGGCGACTTCGATTTTGACGGCGAAATCACCGTCGCGGACGCGCTCGCTGCGCTCCGCATCGCCGCGAAGCTCGCGCCCGAAACCGCCGCTTCGGTCGAAATCGGCGACACCGACGGCGACGGACACGTCACGGTTTCCGACGCGCTGGCGATACTCCGCGTCGCCGCCAAGCTGGCTCCTCCGAGCAGCCTGGGATGAGTTTTTTTGAAGGCAATTGAAGGCATACATAATTACGGAGGAAAAAATGAAACGCATTCTTTCAATTATAACGGCGTTCGCGATGCTCATCGGGATCGCGTCGCTCGCGGTCTTCGCGGAGAACGAGAAGACTGTCGAAACGAGCTTCAACGTCACCTACAATCCCTCGATGGTGATCGCCACCACCCGCCTGACCGGCAGAGAAGTGTCCAAAATGCTGAAATACTCCGTCACCTCGCTCAAGGGCACCGACTTTTACGGCGAAGACCAGGGCTGGTTCGTTTATGTAACCATGGACGGCAGCAGCGCATACACTTCGCTCGGATACTTCGAAGAAGACCGTTTCCGCAGTCTTGCGGATTCGGACGAGTACCTGACCGCCGACAGAGAGTATTACTACGGATTCAACATCGAAAACGCGGGCGACTGTCTCTGGGACGTCGATAATCTCCCGACCGTTACGGTCAACGGAGAGCCCGCCGACGTCAGATGGAGAAATCAGAATCCTTACGGCGATCTCGACGTCTTCGTCAAGGCGCCGCTCAACGAGACCGGCCACGCGGCCGCCGCGGTCACGGTGACTCCCGAAACCACGGTCGTTCAGCGCGGAACGCAGAAGCAGTTCGCCGCCGAAGTCCTCGGCACGACGAACGAGGTCTCATGGTCTGTTTTCGGCAACAGCAGCTCCGCGACGGCTATCAGCGACGGCGGCCTTCTCACCGTCGCCGCGGACGAAACCGCGGAAACGCTCACGATCAAGACCTACTCGAGAGTTTCGCCCGCGTTCGCGCAGGCCACGGTCACCCTCATCGACGAGGAGGTCAGAATCGACAGCGTCTCGCTCGACTTCACCAACGCGGTCACTCCGAGAGGTTCGAGCGTATATATCGAAGCGACGGTCACCGGCACCGATATCCACGACCTCGATTGGGAACTGACCGGCGAAAACATCGACAGTCCAACGTGCATCATTCCCTACTCGGATCAGGGCGCAAGGCTCGACGTTTCCGACAATCAGGAGGAGACCCTGCTTACCGTCACCGCCAGATCCGTCGCCGACCCGACGAAATACGCGTCCGCAAAAATAACCGTAACCGCAGCGAATAAAATCCCCGCGAGTCTGAACATCGAATACGACGCCGCGCAGGTCAATCTCACCACCGCCATGACCGGCATGCAGGCGACAAATGCGCTGCGCGCCGCGCTTATCACCACCCACGGCACGGATTACGCTACCGGCGATCCCTGGTTCGTATACTCCAACGCAACCCCCGAAGACGGTGATTACACCTCTCTGGTATACTTCAAAGAAGGCGAATACTATACCTCGCTGTACATAAGCGGCGACCCGCTCACGCTCGACAAACAGTATTACTTCTGGTTCAACGTAGAGAACGGCAATGGCTGGGAATGGGATCCCGATAACCTCCCGACCGTCACTGTCAACGGAAAGCCCGCGGATATCGTGCGCTGGAGAAGTCACAATTACTCCGGCGATCTCGACGTCTTCATAAAGGTCGACGTCGCGCCCGCCGGCAGCGTCGCCAAGGGCGACTTTGACGGCGACGGAAAGATCAGCGTCAGCGACGCGCTCTCCGCGCTCCGCATAGCCGCGAGACTCGTGGAAGAAACGCCCGATGCCATCGCGATCGGCGATATCGACGGCAGCGGACACATAGAGGTCAACGACGCGCTCGCCATCCTCCGCGTCGCCGCGAAGCTCGCTCCCCCGAGCAGTCTGTAATGATTATCAAATAAAAAAACAGAAAGGAAACACGTCATGAGCATTTTCGATTCCCTCAAAAAGACGGCTGAAAACGTCGTC
>JAGDCE010000296.1 GCA_017958705.1 Clostridia bacterium | reverse complement strand
TGAATGAATAACCGGGCGCGGCGAGCGGATCGTCCTTCTGGTTGAGGGCGGGCTGGATCGTGAATTTATCTCCTGCTTTATACTTGTCTGCCCATTTGCCGCCGACGGCTTCAATAACGCCGCAGAACTCGTGACCGATTATTACGGGGTTGTCGGCTACGTTGTTCGGGACTCTCTTGTGATTGGCGCCCTGCATGGCGGCCTTGTGGGAAGACATGCAAATGCTGTCCGACACGATCTTGGCGAGGATCTCGTCATCCTTTATCTCGGGAAGCTCGAATTCCTCAAGCCTGAGGTCGTTAACACCGTACAGTCTGACTGCTTTTGTTTTCATAACGATTGCTCCTTTGGTATAAAAATGAAATTCATTTATTTTGCAAGATCCTTGGCACGGATCTCGACACGCTTAATTTTGCCGCTCGCGGTCTTGGGAAGCTCGTCGACGAATTCGACGATGCGCGGATATTTGTACGGCGCCGTATGAGTTTTGACATAGTTCTGAATCTCTTTCGCAAGCTCGTCCGATGGGGTATATCCCTTTGTCAGCACTATCGTGGCTTTGACGACCATGCCGCGTATCTCGTGAGGCACGCCGGTAACGGCGCATTCTAGGATCGCGGGATGCTCCATGAGGACGCTTTCGACCTCGAACGGACCGATGCGGTAGCCGGACGATTTGATAACGTCGTCTTTTCTGCCGACATACCAGTAATAACCGTCCTCGTCGCGCCACGCAATGTCGCCGGTGTGATAATAACCGCCTTCCCACACCTTCGCGGTGCTTTCCGGATCGCGATAATATTCGATAAGAAGCCCCGCCGGGTGATTGCCGTTTCTTTTTCTGATGACGATCTCGCCGTTTTCGCCGGGCGCGGTCGATCTGCCGTTTTCGTCGACGACGTCGACGTCAAGATACGGCACGGGAAGTCCCATCGATCCGACCTTCGGTTCCGTGAAATAAGGCGTACAGACGATGACGGACGATTCCGACTGTCCGAATCCCTCCATGAGCTTGAGTCCGGTGGCTTCTTTGAACTGATTGAAGACCTCTGGATTGAGGGCTTCACCGGCGATCGCCGCGTTTCTGATCGACGAAAGATCATATTTCTTCAGGTCTTCCTTGATCAGGAATCTGTATATCGTCGGCGGTGCGCAGAACGTTGTCGGGCGGTATTTCTGAAGCATTTCGAGCATATCAGCTGCGTTGAACTTTTCGTGATCGTACACGAGCTGAGCTGAACCGCCGAGATGCTGACCGTACATCTTGCCCCAGCCTGTCTTTGCCCATCCGGTATCGGCGACCGTTATATGCAGGCCACCGTCAACGACTCTGTGCCAGTATACACCCGTGAATATGTGAGCGAGCGGATAAAGGAAATTGTGAGTCGCCATCTTGGGCATGCCGTTGGTGCCGGAGGTAAAGAATATAAGCATCCTGTCAGTGCTTTTCGGCGCATCCTCGCCCGTAGGACGGACGAAAGGCGGCGCGTTTTTAACGCCCTCGTCAAATGACAACCATCCTTCTTTTTCTCCGCGGCAGACGATCTTGAATTCAACGGTGTCCGTAACGGCGCAGGCGTTGTCGATATGAGCAAGCACCTGCGGATCCGCCGTCGCGATTATGGCGCGAACGCCCGCGGCGTTGAAGCGGTAGATATAGTCTTTGTCCTGCAACTGATACGTGGCGGGGATCGCTATCGCGCCGATCTTATGCAGCGCGACGTAGCTGTACCAGAATTCATAATTCCGTTTGAGGACGAGCATGACTCGGTCGCCTTTTCGGATACCGAGGCTTTTGAAAAACGAGGCGGCGGCATCGCTCATCTTCGACCATTCGCCGTACGTGATTCGCTTCTCGTATCCCTTATCGCTGACGTACATTATCGCAGTCCTGTCGGGCTCCGACGCCGCAACGAAATCAACGTGATCGTATCCGAAGTTGAATTCGATCCCGTCCTTTATTTCATACGTTTTCAGATGACCTTCGTCATCAAACGTCTCATTAACAAATCTTTCGTAATAACGCACTTGAAACAACCCTTTTTTACAGGCATATATTTTACCACATACATTTTACTACAAACACAGCCGATTCGCAATAGTAAAATGGGATAATTTTACTGAATTTTTTTATTGTATTTTATTTAAATATTATAAATTAGGTGTATGTGCAGAAAAATATACATTTGATAACTTGACAAACTCGTTTTTTTGGATATAATGATGTTTATAGTGTGTACTTGTGCGGTCATGCAGACGTATGCGCATTCATTTGATTGACCGGAGATCTCTGATTATGAAGAAGTTCGTGCCGCGGGAATTCAAAAGGCTATCATCCGTTGAAGAACTCGTTTATACCGCCGCAGGCCGTTTCGGCGACAAGCCGCTGTATTATTACATCGAAGATAAAGAAAAAAAGACTTTCACATATAACGATCACAAGCATTCGTTCGACGCGCTCCGCGCCGCGCTTACAGATATGCGGATTGGCGGTAAAACCGTTTCGCTCTGCGGCGATCAGCATCCGGACTGGATAACAACGTTTCTTTCCGTTATCGGATGCGGCGGCGTTATCGTTCCGCTCGACCGCGAGCTTCAGGCTGAACAACTCGCCGGCTTCGTTTCGATAACCGAGTCGGAAACACTGTTCGTTTCCGAGCGCGAATACAAAATGCTTCTCCCCTATTTCGATACGCTTCCGCTTCTCCGCACCGTCGTAATAATCGGCGCACATCCGGTTGATGAAATCAGTGACGAAAAGGTCGTATTATTCGACGATCTGATCGAAAAAGGTGAAAAGCTCATCGCAGACGGTACGTATGTGCCCGGCACGTTCAAAGCGGATCCCGCGCGTCTTTCCTGCATCCTGTTCACCTCCGGCACCACCGGGACGAGCAAAGGCGTGATGATAAGCGAATATAATATTCTGTTCTCCGTCATCCAGTGCTGCAAGATGGTAAGCAACGACGAGAACGATGTTTTCGTATCTGTGCTGCCGATACATCATACGTTCGCACTGATCACGAATCACCTCGCGATGTCACACATCGGCGCCACCTCGTTCATGAACGATTCCCTGAAGCACACGTTCAAGAATATTACGGAAGTCAAACCCACCTGTCTTATACTTGTTCCGCTTTTCCTTGAGACGATGGATAAGAAGATCTGGGACAACGTTAAAAAGCAAGGTAAGGAAAAGCAGGTCCGCGCGCTGATGAAAGCGTCGAACGCGATGCGCAAGACCGGCATAGATATGAGGAAAACGTTCTTCTCCGGAATATTGAACGCTTTCGGCGGCAATCTCGATCGCATAATCGTCGGCGGCGCGCCGATCGATCCCGAGATACTGCGCGATTTTGACGCGTTCGGCATCACCGTGGTCGAGGGCTACGGTATCACCGAATGCTGCCCGCTGATCTCTGTCAACCCGCTGAAACAGCGCAAATTCGGTTCCGCCGGACTTATCGCGGACGGACTTGAGGCGAGGATCGACGAACCCGCCGAGAGCGGCGACGGCGAGATCCAGGTGCGCGGCGGAAACGTCTTCATGGGCTATTATAAAAACGACGCGGCGACGAAGGAAGCCTTTACCGAAGACGGTTGGTTCCGCACCGGCGATATCGGCATAATCGACGAAGACGGTTATATTTTCATAACCGGCCGCAAGAAAAACGTGATAATAGCGTCCAACGGCAAAAACGTATATCCCGAGGAACTTGAGGAATATCTGCTGAAATCGCCGATCATAAAAGAAGCGGCGGTAATAGGAAGAAAAGGCGACGACGGAATCGTAATCACGGCGCTTATTTATCCCGATAAGGATGCTGTCGGCGATATTGATGAAAAAGAACTTTATGAGAAAATATTCTCTGAAATAAACTTGATTAACAAAGGCCTGCCAACGTTCAAGCACATAACCGCTCTGGAGATCAGGGACAGTGAATTTGAAAAGACGACGACCAGAAAGATCAAGCGTTTTCTCCTGAAGTAATAAAATTGGAGGTATACCATGTACGAAGAATTCAAACAGCTTTTGATCAGCAAGCTTGAGATCGATCCCGAGCAGATCAAGCCCGAGGCACAGCTCGCAAACGATCTCGGCATCAACTCTCTTGAACTCGCAGACCTTGTTCTTTACTGCGAAGACAAGTACGGCATCGAGATTGAAGACGACGCGTTACAGAGCTTCATCACCGTGAACGACGTTGTCGAATATCTCACCGGACTCGTAGAAAATAAATGAAAATCATTATCGGGAGGATAATATGAAAAAATTTCTTGTAATCCTTCTTTGTCTGATTTTTGCGGTTTCCGCTTTTACGGCGTGCGCCGGCAATCCCGACGATACCGGAAAATCGGATCAGACGAAGGATAGTACCACAGAATCGCCCGACCCGGTCGAAACGGAAGATCCGAACTACATTATGGATCCCGATACGATAGCCGCCGCCGGACAGTTCAGAGGCAAAACGCTCACGATCCTTGCCAATGACGATTTCTGGCCTGCCGACGACCTTTATGTCGAAGAGGATTCGGAGGACCCCGTAAATTCCGCTATCTACAACAGGAACTTATACGTTGAAGACACGTACGGTATAACGATCGAAGTCGTCTATGACAGCGACGTCAGCACAACGCTGAAGAACGCATATAAATCCGGTCTGAACGATTACAGCGTCGCGGCGTTCAACGCCTTTAAGGCCTGCCCGCTCGCGTCCGAGAACATCTTCCGCGATCTGACCACTATCGAGAACCTGGACCTCACAAAACATTACTGGGATCAGGGCCTGTACGAAGGTCTGTCGATCGATAACAAACTGTTCTACATCACCGGCGATATCTCGACGAAAGCCAACGCGGGTACGTTCATAATGATCTTCAACAAGAAGCTTGCAAGCGACTATGACCTGCCGAACTTCTACGACGCCGTACGCAACAACACCTGGACGCTCGACATGCTCAACGACATTATAAAGGAATACGGCTACGTCGACAACGGCAACTCCAAGGTAGACGTTGAAGACACTTACGGTATGGGCATCCAGATCGAGGCTTACCTTGCTCTGTTCTTCGGAGCCGGCGGCCGCATGGTCCTCAAGGATCAGGACGATCTGCCGTACCTGGACGTCAACACCGACAAGAACATCGCCATAATCGACAAGATATACAATATCACGAGAGTCGACAATAAGACGATCGACGCTCACGACCATCTGAATGAACCGCCGTTCACTTCCGAAAGCAAATTTGCTTCTTCCGTCGCTTTCACGGAAAACCGCTGCATATTCTACATCACAAACGCCGCCAACCTTGCCGGCCTGCGTGAGATGGACGCGGACTACGGCGTTCTCCCCATTCCGAAATTCGACGCTTCGCAGAAGGAATACTACTGCTACGTTTACCACGGAGCAACTCTGTTCGTGATACCCGTCATGAACAAGGATACCGCTTTCACCGGCTTCGCTCTTGAAGCTCTCTGCTTCGAGTCCTACAAGAGAGTCACCCCCGCTTACTACGAGCAGACTCTTAAGGGCAAATATCAGCGTGACGCCGACTCCTTCGAGATGATCGATATCGCCTGCAGAAACAGACTGTGGGATCTCGGATACTATGCACGTTGGAACGGCATCGACGATTCCTTCATCCAGCAGATCAAGAAAGGCACCGGCACGTTCGCAAAATGGGTCAAAGGTATAACCAAAGGCACCAATAAGAAGATCAGCGAATACATCGACGCTTACAAAGCATCTGCTAACTGATAATGAAAAACAAAAAGCGTTCCCGCAACGGGAACGCTTTTAGTTTTATGATCATGCCATTTTGTCGGACATCTGCTCTCCGCCGAGAATGTGGAAATGAAGATGATGAACGCTCTGGCACGCATCGGGTCCGGAGTTGGAGATGACGCGGAAACCGTTTTTCAGTCCTTCGGCCTCGGCGATCTTCGGGATCACCTCGAATATCCGGGCAACTATCGCGCTGTTCTCTTCATTTATTTCGGCGCAGGAGCCGATGTGCGTCTTAGGGATAACCAGGACGTGCGTTTTCGCCTGCGGATTTATATCACGGAAGGCGTAAACGAGATCGTCCTCGTAGACCTTTTTTGACGGGATCTTTCCTTCTGCTATGGCGCAGAACAAGCAGTCAGTCATTATTTCTTCAAAGAGTCTCTGATCTCACGGAGAAGGAGAACTTCTTCGCTGGGCTCGGGTTCGGGAGCAGGTTCGGGTTCGGGCTCGGGAGCGGGTTCCGCTTCTTTTTCTTTCTTGGCTTTCTCGGCAAGCGCTTTCGCCTTGATTATGCCTCTGAGTACCAGGAAGATGCAGAGAGCGATGATGATGAATTCGATGATAGTCTGGATAAAGTTGCCGTAGTTGATGGATACGGCTTCTTTAACGACTTCGCCGGCCTCATCGAGTACTGCGGGCTGGATGACAGCCTTGAGATTGGCAAAATCCACGCCGCCTATCGCCATGCCGATGGGGGGCATCACGATGTCGTTGACAAGGCTCGTAACGATCTTGCCGAACGCTCCGCCGACGACTACGCCGACAGCCATGTCAAGGATGTTGCCTTTGGTGATGAATTCTTTGAATTCCTTAAAGAATCCTTTCTTTTCTTCTGCCATTTTCATGACCTCCTGTTTTATATATTGCCTATAATCTCAGGCAATTTTTCGAATGCAAGCGGCAGTTTCCCGCCGTCCTTTATACCGGCGGTCGCGCTGTCGGGTCTTCCGCCTCCGCCGCCTCCGGTGATCTCGCAGAGCGCTTTTATGATAGCGCCGGAATTCGCGCCGAGCTTCACCGCTCCGTCGCTCGCCGTTACGATGAGATTGTATCTTCCGTCGGCGCAGGTGGATATCACGGCGATCGTATCCGGCTCGGATTTGATCTTGTCGAGCACGCCTCTGACGGCGTTCACCGTCATGCCATTCGTCTGACCGGATATCAGCGTGAACCGGCCGGTTCTCTGTCTGTTGTCGAGCAGTGATCCGACCGCGGCGGCCGCGAGTTTATCGTTGAGTTTTTCACGCTCCGCCTTCTCCGCTTTCAGTTCAGCCGAAAGCTGTGCGGCGCGTTTGTCTATATCGTGCGGATTCTGCGTTTTTAGTTCTTTTGCGGTGTTTTCTATAAGCTCTGTCTGCTCCGCTATAAGCTCGAGCACGCCTTTGCCGGTCGTGCCTTCGATACGTCTTACGCCGGAAGCTACGGACGATTCGGAGATTATCTTGAACAGGCCGGCTTCGGCGGTGTTCTTAAGATGCGTACCGCCGCAGAGCTCGGTCGAAAAGTCGCCCATTTTTACCATTCTGACGACCGCGCCGTATTTTTCGCCGAACAGCGCCATCGCGCCAGATTTCTTTGCGGTCTCGATATCAGTCTCAACGGTCTCGACCGGAAGCGCACTCAGAATCTGCCCGTTTACGATCTGCTCGACTTTCGCGATCTCTTCCCTGCTCATCGCGGTATAGTGCGAGAAGTCGAAGCGCACTCTGTGCTCGTCGACGTAGGAACCGGCCTGCTCGACGTGAGTGCCGAGCACCTGACGCAGAGCCGCCTGAAGCAGATGCGCCGCGCTGTGGTTGCGCCTTATCGCAGCGCGTCTTTCGGTATCTATCACCGCAACGACAGTATCACCGACGGAGACCGAACCCTCAAGGACTTCGCCTACGTGCAGATATATACCGTCGTTCGTCTTTTTTGTATCTTTTATTTCGATCTTAAGACCGTCTGCGCAGATACAGCCGGTATCGCCGACCTGGCCGCCGCCTTCGCCGTAGAAAGGAGTTTTGTCGAGCACGACGATGACCTTGCCGCCGTTCTTCGTTCCGGTGACTTCGTTCACGTCCGCGTCGATCAGCGCGAGCACGGTGGCTTCGCACTTGTTCTCGGTGTAACCGACGAATTCGGTCTTTGCCGTGACGTCGCCGAGATCGAGAGTCTCGGTCGCCCAGCCGAAATCGCCTTTGTCGGCTCTCGCTTTTCTCGCTCTCTGCTTCTGCTCGTTCATGAGCGCGACGAAGCCTTCCTCATCTATCTTCAATCCTTTTTCTTCCGCTATTTCACGCGTAAGATCGAGCGGGAAACCGAAAGTGTCGTTGAGTCTGAAGACGTCCTCACCCGGCAGCGTGTCGGCGCCGGCGGCGATCGTCTTTTCTATTATGGAATTGAGTATTTCCATACCGCCGTCGATAGTTTTGGAGAACTTCTCTTCCTCGATCGAAACTATCTTCTTTATGTATTCGAGTTTTTCGGTAAGCTCGGGATATGCGGTGAGGTTTTCATGCGCCACGACGGGAACGATATCGGATAAGAACGTGCCCTTGATGCCAAGCAGTTTGCCGTATCTCGCGGCGCGTCTCAGCAGACGGCGCAGAACGTAACCTCTGCCCTCGTTTGAAGGAACAACGCCGTCGCATACGAGGAAGCAGGTGCTTCTGATGTGGTCGGTAATGACGCGCAGCGCTATGTCGGATTTTTCATCCGCGCCGTATTTTATACCGGCTTTTTCGCTTATCGCCTTCATTATGTTCTGCACGGTGTCGACTTCGAACAGGTTGTTCACGCCCTGCATAACGACCGCAAGCCTTTCAAGACCCATACCGGTGTCTATGTTCGGCTTTGCAAGCGGCGTGTAGTTGCCGTTTCCGTCGCCGTCGAACTGTGTGAAAACGAGGTTCCATATCTCGATGACTCTGTCGCAGTCGCACGTCACGCCCGCGCAGTCGGGTCTTCCGCAGCCGAAACCGGGACCGCGGTCAAAATGGATCTCGGAACACGGTCCGCAGGGACCGGAACCGATCTCCCAGAAGTTGTCCTCTTTGCCGAGTCTGATTATCCTGTCGGCGGGGACGCCGTTTTGCTTGTTCCAGATCTCGAAAGCCTCGTCGTCGTCTTCATATATGGTGACCCAGAGCCTGTCCTCGGGGATCTCTATAACTTTCGTAAGATATTCCCACGCCCAGGCGGTAGCTTCTTTTTTAAAGTAATCGCCGAAGCTGAAGTTGCCGAGCATTTCAAAGAACGTGCCGTGACGCGCGGTCTTTCCGACGCGCTCGATATCGGGCGTTCTTATACATTTCTGGCAGGTCGTCATCCTGTGTCTCGGCGGCTCCTCCTCGCCCTTGAAATACTTCTTGAGCGGAGCCATACCGGCGTTTATAAGCAGAAGCGACTTGTCGTCTGCCGGCGGAATGAGCGGGAAGCTTTTATGACGCAGATGTCCTTTGCTTTCAAAGAACGAAAGATACGATTCGCGAAGATCGTTAAGTGATGTCCATTTCATCAACAGTAATACCTCATTGTATTTTTATCGTCTTATTATATCAAATCCGCTGTTAAAAATCAAGACGTTTTTGCTATATTTTAAAAAAATTCTTGCATTTTTTATATGCGCATGTTATAATGAAATCACTTTGGATCATTGAGGTGTGATATGACGAATAAAGACGTATTTCTGCCGTCCGGCATACTGCTTCCGCGCTTTCGCCGCAATCGCGAAAAAATGAAAAAATACGCGGTTATAGCCTGCGATCAGTTCACTTCCGAGCCCGGGTACTGGGAGGAGGCGAGAAAGCTGATCGGAGACGCTCCGTCGACGCTCGATATGATACTGCCCGAGGTGTATCTCGATAAAGCCGATGAAATGACCGGAATAATACACGGCAAAATGGAAGAAAACTCGGATAAATATCTGACATACGCCGGCTGCGGCATGATATACTGTGAAAGGACGCTGCCGTCAAACGGTCGCGTGCGTCACGGCATAATCGGTATGATAGATTTAAACGACTACGAATACACGAAGGGCAGCAGCGCTCCTATCCGTTCAAGCGAGGCGACTGTCGTCGAGCGCATACCGCCGCGTGTGAAAGTTCGCCGTGATGCTCTGCTCGAGATGCCGCACGTCATGGTATTTTTCGACGATGAAAAAGACGGACTGACGGCTTATATGAACGGTATAAAAGAAAAGAGACGCAAACTTTACGATTTCGATCTGATGCTGGGCTCCGGCAATATAAAAGGCTACGCGCTTGAAAATCAGGACGTTCTTTACACTCAGTCGTATCTTCGCGGCGAGTGCAGCAAAAACGGGCTGACCTTCACCGTCGGCGACGGCAATCATTCCCTCGCTTCCGCTAAAGCGTATTTTGAAGAGATGAAAGAAAAATACGGCGACTCAGCTTATGATATGCCGTGCAGATACGCGCTTGTCGAGATAGTCAACATACACGACGAGGCGATAGAATTTGAACCTATATACAGACTTATAAAAAACAAAACAACTGATGAATTTATAAAAGAGCTGTCCTCAAAGCTCGATATTAGATATGAGCCGACGGAAAAATGCTTCAGATATGATATAATAACGGACGGCGAAGTAAAAACAGTGTATGTGAATGATCCGAAAACCACGCTTCCCGTAGCCGAGCTTCAGGTGTTTCTTGATTCCGGCGACTATAAGATAGACTACATACACGGACTTGATTCGATCAACGCGCTTTCGACCGGCGGCAATACAGGTATTATTTTTGAGGGCATGAAAAAAAGCGAGCTGTTCCCCGCCGTAATAAACGACGGCGCCCTCCCGCGAAAAACGTTCTCAATGGGCGAGGCAAAAGACAAACGCTTCTATCTTGAAGCAAGGAAAATCAAATGACGGATGATAAGCGTAAACGTCAGATTATTTCGTTTTACGAGCAGAAAAAGCGCGGCGAGATATATCCCGATACTGATTTAGATACGGAATCAGAAGCAAAACTTGAAATGTATCGGGAGTTTAAAGAAAACGGTATTGATATAAGCAGTTTTGCCGACATAGAATTGAAAAGTATCAAATCAGTCAAGGCTATGCGGATAATGCTGAAATACTATCCTTATATGACATCTCCATATACGAAAGAAACGATGCTCCGCCGTATAGACGCACGCAGTTTTCCGTGTGTAATTGAATACGCATATAACGAATACGTCAAGTATTCTCCTAATGAAAAAACAGGATTGACGGGACTGCAGACAGTTATCGGAAAAAGCGAAGATACGGACTTTTTATTAAATTTGTTATTTAGTCCCGACGATTTTGCCGCCGGATATTATATCCGCGAAGCTTTGTCAAAAAAATCTCCCGATAAACTGAAATCGCTTATAAGACGTTTTGAAAACGGCTTGTTACTGCCCGAGGTGTTGATCGATTATTTCCGTTTGGATGAAAAAGACTCGCTCGAACGGACTTTTAATATGACGGATGATGAAATAAAAGGAATATCAAATTCAAATTATTATTCGCTGTGTATAACTTTTAAAGAAAAATACGAAAAACAAATGACATATGATTTCATTCACCGGCGCTGCAATGAATTGTTGAAAAAGATCAAACCGCCAAAGCCTTGACTTTGACGGTTTTCTTTATTTATCATATTTCTCAACCGCGAATATAAACGGACTTGTCGGGGAGTTTATCATTTTGTACTGAATTACGGAGTAGTATATTTTATCGTACGACGACAAAAGCGAGTATAACTCCCTGCCCTCTTTTTCGCCTTCGGCGTGGCCGGGGTAGACGGATATAACGAGGACGCCGCCTTTTTCCATCAGCTCTATACCGTCGGTCACCGCTCTGAGCGTGCTTTCCGTCAGCGTCGTTACGGATTTATCGCCGCCCGGGCGGTAGCCCAGATTGAACATACCGCATTTAAAATGCGAAACGTATTTTTTGATATTAGCGTGGCTGTCGCGTATCAGCTCGGCGTTGTCGTATCCCCGCTCCGACAGAAGCTTTTCAGTGTTTTGAAGCGCTTCTTTTTGAATATCAAACGCGAAAACTTTACCTTTCGGCACAAGCGAGCAGAGATACGCGGTATCGTGACCGTTGCCCATAGTAAAGTCGACTAATGTATCGTCTTCTTTGATTTTGCCGCATAGAAATGATTTTGCGGCGTCAAGCAGCTGCATCATTCCTCTCCCTT
>JAGDCE010000295.1 GCA_017958705.1 Clostridia bacterium | reverse complement strand
CGCCGCTCCCTTTTCGCTTTGCAGCAGGTAATAGACGGCGCCGTTCGCACCGGGATACGCCGTAAAGCCGTTTTCAAGCAGCTGGTCCGCCTCGAACTCCAGTTCTTTATAGACCGCGATCGCGCTTTCGGTATCGCCGAAGAGCGCCGGGTCGATATAGCCGTCGTTCAGGATCGCCTGCGAGAACTCGTCGCTTCCGATCAGCGTCTGCAGCTGATCCGTCATGCTGGCGTAATAGCCGGACATCATGTTCTGATAGTCGCAGACTTCCTGCGCAGTCGCGAGGATCGCCTCGCCCTCCTCGCCCGCCGGCACGACAGCCGAGAGCATATCGAGGAATTCGGCGGTGTCGATCGAAGCGAGGGCTGCGGCATCGTCGGCCAGCTGCTCCTGAACGTCGCGGAACCATTTTTCCGCGTCGGAGATGGATCTCGCCGCCGCGTCGCCGGTCTCCGCCGTCAGATCTCCTTGCTCCGGCACGTCATACAGGAAATCGATATCGAAGTAGGCGGGAAGCTGATCGATCGTGTAGTTGCCGCCCTCCAGCACGAGCTGACCGTCGAAGGTGCCGGTGACCGGGTTGCGGTGCAGGATGACGGTGAAGGTCTGATCCTCGGAGGTCTCGCCGCAGACGACGGTCATCGCCGCGGTCTGTTCCTTCACCAGATCGGGTCTGAACACCGTCAGCGCGAAATCGTAGACCATGTCATCGGTCAAAATGCCGTCGTTGGTCAAATGACCGGTAACTTTGCCGGCAGCCGCCCAATGCCATTCATTATAGAACGTATACGGGATCTCCGTATCCGGCTGGCTGCCGTCGAGACTGATCATCCCGCTCAGATACTTCGACGTCAAAGGACCGTTGTTGTTGGTCACGTTGATCGTCAGTCTGATAGGACTCGGCACGTCGCATGTTACCGGATAGTAGGTAACGGTCTGACTGTCGAACACACGCGTGTTCGCTTCATCGGCACCGTCGTCATACGTGATCATGCCGAAAGTGAAGATCAACGGATCGTCGCGGCAGGTGCTGATCGAAAAGTCGTATTCCACCACGTTGAGCTTATCCGCGAGATTCTCGAGCGGGAGATTGACGACCGTCGTTCCGGGAGCGGCCGTCGGCGCGATCTCCGCGGTGTAGCCGCAGCCGAGCGTTTTCTCGATCAATTCGCCGTTTTTGTAGGCGCGGAAATAATGGTAGTTCGCGAGCCGCGGGTGATACACGCTCAGCGAGACCGTATCGGAAATGGTCCCGCCAACCATGGAGGGAAGCTTGCCGATCCACCATTCCGAAAGATCGCCGTCCAGGCGCGGCGTGGATACTCTGACGCTTTTGAAGCTGTACACCCCCGCGTGCTGACCGACGTAGAACGTGCTTTCATGAAGCCCGTAGAACACGAGGGTGCCGCTCAGCGAATCCACATCAATCACGAGCGTACAGTCACGGTAATTCAGCTCGTACGGCTTCTCCAGCGAAGCGGCGGTCAGCAGCGTTTCGGCGGCCGGCCAAGCGTATTTCCCGCCCGACTGCAAAAACGGGCTTTCGGAATTGGATCTGGG
>JAGDCE010000294.1 GCA_017958705.1 Clostridia bacterium | reverse complement strand
GTCCCCCATGGCACCGGGTCGTCGAGGGCGCCGACCCCTACAGGCCGGCTGTGTGCCCCATCAGAGATGGGAGGGGAACAGGGGGTTTGGGGGTGGCGAGGCGTGAGCCGAGCCGTAGGGGTTCCCCGTTGCGAACTTGAGAGCAACGGGGGTTCCCGTGAGGGGTGGGAGACCCCCAAAGAACGTCGCGAAGCGACTCCTTGATTTACCGCACAAAAAAACTTCCGGGGTGTCCGGAAGCTTTTTTCATCTGTAATACGAATAGTGTGCGGTGATCTCTTTGGGTCCGCCGCTGATCTCGTCGTCGCCGGAGATCACGGCGCCGTCGAGCGACATGAGCTCGAACAGTTTGACGTTATCCATCGACGCTTTATAGATCAGGACGCCGTTGCCGTCGGTCACGGTGAAATATCCGTCGGCGACGCGGCAGGTGCAGTCCTTTCCTATCACGACGTCACCGCGGTCGCCCGAAGCGACTGTCACGTACTTCATGCTGTGACCGCAGATCTTGTCTGCGAGTTCGCGCTTATAACGCATCGACTTCGTATTCTTCGATTTGATATAACGGAAGAACCAGCCGTCGCTCATATCAGAAAGCCGTCTTTTCAGTCAGATATCCGACGAGTCCGTCGATCGGGATCCTCACCTGTTCCATAGAATCGCGTTCACGTACCGTCACGCACTTGTCTTCAAGCGAATCGAAGTCGTACGTGATGCAGAACGGCGTACCGATCTCGTCCTCGCGGCGGTAGCGTTTGCCTATCGAGCCGGCGTCGTCGTAATCGACGCTGAAATACTTCGAGAGCTCGTCGTAGATCTCGCCGGCGTTGTCCGCAAGCTTCTTCGACAGCGGCAGGACCGCCGCCTTGAACGGAGCAAGCGCGGGATGCAGACGCAGCACCACGCGGCTGTCGCCGCCTTCGAGCTCTTCCTCGTCGTACGCGTCGCAAAGGACCGACAAAACCGTTCTTTCAACGCCGAGCGAGGGCTCTATGACGTACGGCAGATATCTTTCGTTCGTCTCCGCGTCGAAATAAGTAAGATCCTTTCCGGATACGTTCTGATGATTGGTCAGATCGTAATTCGTTCTGTCGGCTACGCCCCAGAGCTCGCCCCAGCCGAACGGGAACAGGAATTCAAAGTCCGTCGTCGCCTTCGAATAGAAGCACAGCTCCTCGGGATCGTGGTCGCGCAGACGTATGTTTTCGTCCTTCAGACCGATCGAGAGCAGCCAGTTGCGGCAGAACGTGCGCCAGTAGTTGAACCATTCGAGGTCGGTACCGGGCTTGCAGAAGAACTCGAGCTCCATCTGCTCGAACTCTCTCACTCTGAATATGAAGTTGCCGGGTGTGATCTCGTTTCTGAACGATTTGCCGATCTGACCGATGCCGAACGGCACTTTTTTCCTCGTCGTTCTCTGCACGTTCACGAAGTTCGTGAATATGCCCTGCGCCGTCTCGGGGCGCAGATAGACCGTGTTCTTCGCGTCCTCGGTGACGCCCTGGAACGTTTTGAACATCAGGTTGAACTGTCTTATATCCGTGAAATTATGCTTGCCGCACGACGGGCAGGGGATGTTGTTATCCTCGACGAACTGTTTCATCTCCGCCTGCGAGAAGGCGTCGATCGGCTTGCTGAGCGACACGCCGTTTTCGGCGCAGTAGTCCTCTATCAGCTTGTCCGCTCTGAATCTCTCGTGGCATTCGCGGCAGTCCATCAGCGGATCGGAGAATCCCGCGAGATGTCCCGACGCTACCCACGTCTGCGGGTTCATGAGGATGGCCGCGTCAAGGCCTACGTTGTATTTCGATTCCTGGACGAATTTCTTCCACCAGGCGCGTTTTATGTTGTTTTTCAGTTCGACGCCGAGCGGCCCGTAATCCCACGTGTTCGCCAGGCCGCCGTATATCTCGGAGCCGGCGTACACGAAGCCTCTGTTCTTGCACAGCGCCACTATTTTATCCATCGTTTTTTCGGTGTTCTTCATTTCAGTGTCCTTCCTTTATCCGATCCTGTATTTCTCATACGCCGCGTATACGGTATTCCTTGCGAAGCTGATGCGTTCATCGTCGCCGAAGCCCGCGATGTTCACGGGGAAATTCAGGTTCGTTTTTTCATACTTCTGATATGCGAGTATCGTCGAGGCGAGCTCCTCGAAATCCGACGTGCTCATGTTCGTGCTCGCGGCGTTCGATGTGTTGAGCAACGAGACGACGCCGGCGAGCTTGCTGTGATTCTCTTCTCTTGCGAACGTCTCGAAGAACGTGCGGAAGAAGGTCGTCACCGTGTCGCGCTTGCCCGTGAAGCCGTTCGAATACGAATTGTATCGGAGCACCCACGAGGCTTTTTCGCCGTCGAGCATCTGTATGCCCTTCGTCAGGTTTATCGTGAAGGGTTTGCCGGCGGGTATCATGACGGGATCGCCGTTCTCGTCGTACACCTGCGCTCCGTCAATGATCAGCGGGATCGGATCGCGGGAGGCGCCCTCCGTCACTATCCTCTCCTCGTCGTCGCGGTAGTTCATATTGACGGGCACGTCGTATTTGATGCCGCCGAGCTTGTTTATCAGATCGATGAACAGGCTTATCTGGCAGCATACGTAATAATCTATCGGCATGCCGACTATACCGGCGACCATATCCTTGAAATACGTCACGTTCTTTCTTTCAAGCACGTCGCCGAGCTTCATCGTTATGCCCGAGGCGGTGACCATGAGGTTCGACGGGATCGCCGAGAACATCACTATACCGGTCTCCGCGTTATAGCTTACGAGCATTATAACGTCGGCTTTATAGTGACGCTGATGCGTCGAAAGCACCTCCATGTCCGTGGTGTTGGAAACGGACACGCGGTAATCCGAGAACACGGCGGGCTGATAGTCAGAGCCGATCAGCAGAAGCGTAAAGCTCCTGTGATCCGGGAACGCCGCGGGATCGCTGACGATACCGGACTGCGCGTTCGGCACCGGAGGTATCTCGTATTCGTCGACGTGTGTCACCTCGTCGTTCGGGGTGAGGAAATTATCCGTAAGCGATTTGATCTGCGGCGCGATGAAATATCCTATCAGTCCGAAAATTAGTATAGACACCGCAAACGCTATGACGAAGCTTTTTACGGAAGAAAGCATTTTGTTCTCCTTTCAGGGTCGGGTCGGGATCCGTCGGTCCCCGGCCGCTTGTGGGCACGGATCCGGATGATCCGTGTTTTGTTATTATACAATAAAGAAATTGGGAATGCAATACGGGTTTTTTACACATTGGATTAATATTTTATAAATTTTGTTGTGTATTATGCCGATATCGGGGGCTTTTACGCTTTATTTACAAACTTTTTTTCAAATATACGATTTATTGTTGTATGATATAAAGTATAAACCCGGGGAAGGTCTTTTCATGAAAAAACTCGTCAGCATCATACTCGCCGCCGCGGCGCTTCTGTACTGCACTGTATGTCTTACCGGCTGTCTGCCGTCGTCATATTCGCAGTACCGCAAGGGTCCCGCCATGTGGGTGGTGGAGGACGGAGACGGCCACCGCTGTTATCTGTTCGGTTCTCAGCACGTCAACGCAAGCGCTGACGTTTTTCCGTTTGCCGACGTGATCGAGGACGCGTTCTCCTACTGCGACAGTATCGCCGTCGAATACGATATAATAGCGGAGGAAAAGCGGCAGCAGGCTTTCACGGAAGAAGAGCTTTCCGAATACGAGGCGCAGTATACTTACGCAGACGGAACGACCGTCAGCGATCATATCTCCGAGGCGGTCTACAGGCGCGCGGTCGCACGCATAGATCAGACGATCAAGCTCGGCGGGAACGCCGACGGCTACACCGGGGAATACGATAAATTCATGCCGGCTATCTGGTATTCGGTCCTCGAGTCGATCTCGACGTACGAGGCCGGATACAGCACCGAATACGGCGTTGACAGATATTTCATAAACAAGGCGTACGAAACCGGAAAGACGGTTCTTGAAGTGGAAAGCGACGCGGCCCAGCTGTCGATGCTGCTTGAAATAGACGACTGCGTCTACGAATACATGATGAAAAGCCTGCTCGACAACCCGTCCGGGCTCGCGTATATGGATCTGATATACCAGAGCGGCGAGATGTCGACGCTGTCGCGCGCGATAGCCGCCGGCAGGGCCGAGAAATACAGCGACGCGGCGCTCGACGCCGGAATGCGCGAATACGACGAGCTGATGTACGTGAAACGCAACGCGCTGATGGCGGACGCCGTGATGAAATACCTGGCTGAAGGCCGCCGCACGTTCTTCGTGGTCGGCTGCGCTCACATGCTCTGCGACGACGGGATCGTTTCGATCCTTCTCAATAACGGATACAAGGTATACAGGAAATGAACGGAAAAACGACTTTGAGGGACAGGATAAAGACTAACACGGCAGAAAAATTCGCCGTGCGTTTCTTCTCGTCGCTGTTCGTCACTTGCTTCATATTCTCGCTTATCGCGTCGCCGGTGCAGTTCGACTCCGCCGCTTTCTTCAAAGCGGTGCCGATACTGCCGTTCGCCGCGGTTTTCACGCTGTGCTTCATTTTTCTCTGCTCGCTTTTCACAGTCGTGAACAGCCTTAAGATCGAGAGGCTCATCCTGCTCGTCTCCTTCATCTGCTACGGCGCGTCTTGCGCGCTCGCCACGGACAGCACGTGGTTCGGGCTCGGCGCGTGCCTCGTCCTGCTCGTCATCTGCGTTTACGTTTTCAAGGACGGCGGCGCACCGGCGCTGAAGCGCGACATACCCGCTCCGCTTCTGATCGGGATCGCGGCGGCTTCGGGATTGTATTTTGCGATATTCATCGGCGCGCAGACGCTGTGCCGTTATCTGACGCAGTCGACGCCGAACTACGATTTTGCGATATTCTCGCAGATGTTCTACAATATGAAGACGTCGCTTTTGCCGCTCGTCACCTGCGAGCGCGACGTGCTGATGTCTCATTTCGGCGTGCATATCTCGCCGATATTCTATCTGTTCCTGCCGATATACGCGATCTTCCCGAAGCCCGGCACGCTGATGGTCTGTCAGGCGGTGTTGCTCGCGTCGGGCGTTATCCCGGTCTGTCTCATCGCAAAAAAGCTCGGGCTTTCCAACAAAGCCGCGGCGGCGTTCGCGTTCATTTACGCGATGTATCCCGCGCTCGCCGGCGGCTGCTATTACGATCTGCACGAAAACAAGTTCCTCGCGCCGCTTCTGCTCTGGCTGTTCTGTTTCATGCTGAAAAAGAAGTGGTACGGGATCGTTATATTCTCGATCCTTACGCTCGCCGTCAAGGAGGACGCGGCGCTTTACGTCGCGTTCGCCGGCATCTACGCCGTTCTTTCCGGCGACAGACGGGACAAGATCACGGGCGGCTGCATGGTCGCGGGATCGGTCGGCTATTTCATCCTCGCCGCGCATCTTTTGTCCAAATACGGCGAGGGCACGATGAATTACAGATTCGAGAACTTCATGACCGGACAGGACGACGGGCTGATCGCGGTCGTCGCGAACGTCATAAAGGACCCGGCGTTCGTGATACACGAGATGTTCGACGCCACCGCCGACGCGTCCGCCGAGACGAAGCCGGAATTCATCATCAGGATGCTTCTGCCGCTCGGCGGATTGCCTGTGATCACGAAAAAGCTGTCGCGCTACGTGCTGCTTCTGCCGATGATCCTTATAAACCTGATGCCGGATTACGTGTACCAGCACAGTATTTATTTCCAGTACGCCTACGGCTCGCTCGCGTTCCTGTTCTTTGCGGCTATGCTCAATTACGCCGACATGAGCGAGCGGACGCGCCGCACGCTCGCGGTGTTCGCGTCGGTGTCCGCGCTGTTTTTCACGATGCAGACTATCTGGCAGCGCAACGACTACGTCGACATGTACAACAAGGACAGACAGGCGTACGACGAGGTGCGGCAGGCTGTCTACGAAATACCGGAGGACGCCTCCGTCGGCGCCACGACCTTCCTGTGCTCCACGGCGTCGCAGCATAAATACGTGTACGATCTGAAATACTCGACCCATACGGAAGACCCGGATTACATCGTACTCGATCTGCGCTATTCGGAAGGCCGGTCGCGCGTGATGTTCTACGACAGCAGCCCGGACTACGAGGAAGTCAGATTCATCGAGGGGCGGCTCCTCATCTACCGCCGCACGGGGCAATAAAAAAAGACCGGGGTCACCGGTCCGCGTCGTACGACGCATTGAAAAGCGGAAGATCATTTCCCCGCCCGAGATATTTCTCAATTTCGGAGTCCGTCAGCTCCTCACATGAATACAGCCTGTCGAAGACGAGCAGCGAGGACAGCGGGATCCTGTTGTAGTTCACGTCCTCCGAATAATACGTCTCGAGACTCACGTACGTTCTGACGTAGACTTTGGCGCTGCCGCTCTCATCCGTTTCGTACAGTATGCTCCTGCCGTTTTCGTCCGTCTCGTGCGCGACTATGTTCCCTTCGCGGTCTGTGACCGCGGCGTCGGCGGGCGTGTAGGCGACGGGCGTGTATTCTTCAAGATCTACTCCGTCAAAGAGCAGATAAACGAATATATATCTGCCTCTCGTCGCCGTCGAATAGCGGTACGAGGTCAGTCTCTGACCGTCGTCGAAAAGCAGCGAGAACGCGAAGCAGTCGTCCTCCGGCAGTTTGGTAAGACCGTATTTGTCTTTCGTATCCTGCAGCGTTTTCTTATTGTATCTGACGGTTACCTGAAGCTGTTTCGTCGCCGGGATATAGAAACAGTCGCTCACGGCGAACTGGAACGTGCCGTATTCGTTGCGGTTGATCTTGTCATACGGGCTCTGATACAGTATCCGCACGCGGCCGTCGGCCGAGGCGGCGGCAAGCTCCGGCGAGGCGAGCAGCAGCTTCTGCGGCTGACGCACGCACGATCTTATAAGCACCGCTCCGAAGACGAAAACAATGAGCGCGATGAGAATGCCTTTGAGCACCGCCTTAAGTACCGGGTGGCTCCGCTTCTGCATCTCTTCATATTCGGTATATTCCTCTGCCATGATAACGCCTCCTTGCCGTGTTTATTTAACATTACCACATAACAAAGACGAATTCAAGCGGCATACGCCGCCGCAATTGTAAATTTTCGAGGTTTTATGAAACGTAAAAGAAAAACGGGCTCGAATCTGCAGAAAAACAGGATAAAACGCCCCGCCGCGGGAAAGCTCGTATTCTTCGCGGTACTGCTCCTGCTTTTCGCCGCCTTTATCTGGGGCGGCATCAAGGCCGGGCAGTACGCGGAAAAACTCAGATCCGAGTCGACGACAGTCGGGATCACGGAGGTCATGATATGAAAAAAATAGTAATTCTGCTGCTTTCGGCGGCGCTTATAATATCGCTTTTCGCCTGCGGCAAAGAAGGCGAGGAGACCGGGGTTGAATCGGAGACCGAGGTATACGTGCCCGCGGACGTGTCTGACGTGCCGTCGCCGATGAAGATAAACGGCCGCGAGATACCGTACGGTCTGTTCAGATACTACTACGCCGCGGTGAAATACCAGTACGACTTAGACGATCCGGATTTCTGGCTTGACAGCGGCAAATACGACGAGGTCAGGGATCTGACGGTATTTTACATGAAGCGCATCGCCGCGGTGTCCGAATACGCCGAACAGAACGGTGTGGAGCTTACCGAGATCGAGAAGAAGCAGGCGCAGCAGTCCGTAAACGAGAGCCGCTATTCGTCGTTTGAGGACGACAACGATTATTACCGCGCGCTCGATCTGTATTTTCTGACGGAAGAGACAAATCTTCTGCTTGAGGAACAGCAGATGCTCGAAGAAAAGCTTTTCGAGTATCTGATATCCGGGGAATCGGGTCCGAAGATCTCGTCCAATCCCGAGCTGATCCGCCGTTTCGTAAACAATCACGTCGTCCGCGTCGATCATATCCTCGTCCGAAACGACGAGGGCGAGGACAGAAACGAGAACGAGACGCTGATAAAGGAGCTTTACGAAAGACTGCAGAACGGCGCCGATTTCTACGAGCTAAAGCACAAATACACCGAGGACACCGACAACGCCGACGACGACACCGGCTATTACATATCCAAAGGGGACAAATCACAGCAGTTCTCCGACGCGTCCTTCGCGCTCGAGGTCGGGCAGATGAGCGGCGTCGTCGAGGCGCCTTACGGCTATCACATAATCCTGCGGCTCGAGCCGGACGAGGAGTTTATCGGGAACAATCTCGACGGACAGTTCCTCGAGCTTTACCGCTACGGCATGTTCAACACGGCGCTTTACAAACTGATGGACGCGCAGACGGTCGAATACGATCCGAGCTTTTACACGTATACCCCTCTCAATATAAAATAATTTACCCCGAGTTCACAAAAACGTATCGCAAAACTGAAATTTTGTGTTATACTGTAACCGAAAATAAACCACATGGAGGTACATATATCATGGCATATGTTATCAGTGATGAATGTCTGAGCTGCGGCGCATGCGAGGCCGAGTGCCCCGTTTCCGCTATTTCCGAAGGCGACGGAAAATATGTTATAGACGCCGACAAGTGCATCGAATGCGGCGCCTGCGCGAGCGTCTGCCCCGTTGGAGCACCGAATCCCGCCGAATAATATTTGGAAGTTGGACAAAAAAAGATCTGCCGGAATACGGCGGATCTTTTCTTTTTTCATATTCAGCCGGCTATGCGGTCGATCAGGCCGACGAATCCGGCTTTGTACGGATCTGACGCGTAGTCGTGTCCGTGAAGCAGCGTTACGACGTCGGGCATATCGATATCTTTTCCGTACTGACTTCCGTGCAGTATCATGCCGAGCTCGCAGAGCGCGGCGATTAGATCGGTGTCAGCGTCGGGCTCACAGCTTATTCCGGCATAGCTCATGCCGTATTCGTTGAGGGTGCTTCTGACGCCTCCGGGCTCTTTGTATCTGACCGACAGCGTAAGCATCTTTTCTTCGCCGGCGATGCCTTCGGCGGGTACGATCTCGTAGCAGACCGTCACGCTGTGACCGGCGCCCACGTCGCCCGCGTCCTTGGCGTCGTTGTCGAAATCTTCGGCGGACATGACTCTGTTCTCGTAGCCGATGAGCCGGTACGCGCTGACGCTTTGTGCGTCGAACGTGATCTGCAGCTTGACGTCGGACGCCGCGGTGTAAAGCGTTGCGAGCAGGTCGTCGCAGAATATCTTCTCCGCCTCTTCCTCGCCGTCGATGTAATAGTAGACGCCGTTGCCGCTGTCCGCTATCGTCTCCATTTTGGCGTCGCGGTAGTTGCCGTAGCCGAAGCCGAGCACTGACAGATAAACGCCCGCGTCGCGCTTTTGCTCTACGAACGCCTTTATCTCTTCAACGCTCGACATTCCGACGTTGAGGTCGCCATCCGACGCCATTATGATGCGGTTGTTGCCGTCCTGTTTCGCGTATTTCTCGGCGATCTCGTAAGCCTTCTGCAGTCCCGCCTCTCCGTTCGTCGCGCCGCTCGCCTGCAGCGAATCGAGCGCCTGCTGTATCGTGTCGGCGCGATCGCCGGGGCAGCCCTCGAGCACGACGCGCTCACCGCTCGAATATGTGACTATGCTGACGGTGTCGTTTTTATCAAGCCCCGACAGCAGATACGAGAACGTGCGCTTCAGCAGCGGCAGTTTGTCATCTGATCTCATGGAGCCGGACACGTCGACGAGCAGCACGATATTGTTGTCTGCGCGCGCCGCCGGCTCGTTCGTCGCAAGCGTCATCGTCAGCAGCAGATCGGAGGCGTTCCACGGGCACGGCACGAGCTTCGCGGTCACGCCGAACAGCTCGCCTTCGCCCGGCGCTCTGCAGTCGTATCTGAAATAGTTAATCAGCTCCTCCGTGCGTATGTTCGCGCCCGCGGTGGATTTCAGGCTTTTCAGATCGTATCCCTCTTTTATCAGCCGGCGAAGCATCGTATACGACGCCGTGTCGACATCGGCGGAAAACGTGCTGACCGGCTCGTCCGCCGTTTTGACGAACGGGTTTTCCTTAAGCTTTCCCATATTGAAGCCGTCGTCCGGCTCGCCCTGGGCGATCGAATACATCTCGTTGTATTCCGCGTCGTACATCCCGACGTCGCCCGGCGCGTAATTATCGCCCGCCGCCGAGCAGGAGGCGAGGATCAGCGCCGCTGCGATCGCTGCGGCGATTGCCGCACATAGTTTTCTCGTGTTTTTCATATCTTATCCTTTCGCGGTCTTCACCGCTTCTTTAATGATGCGCTCCGCCTGCGGTGAGAATCCGTACTCCTCGCCGTAGTCGAACACACCGCACCCGACGTTTCCTTTCGAGGCGGCGAGCTGCGGCGTCACGAATCTGCCGGCGCCGTCCGTCACCCACAGGCGGAAGCCGTATTCCTCCCCGCCGTCAGACCGTGTCCCTTTTCCGGATTGTGCGGAAAGCGCGGACGCGACGCTGCCGCTGACGTTTATCACGTGATAAACGTCTTCACCGTCGACCTGCCAGATGATGCGCGGCTGACCGACGGGCTCGACCGAGCTCACCGTTGCGGAACCGGCGGAGGAAAGCACGTCGAGCAGGCCCGACGGTGCCGCGGACTGTGATCCGCGCGGCAGCGTGCGGACAAGCACCGGGATCATCACGGTAAACAGTATCAGAAACGACGCGGCCATGCCGATCGCCGCCTTCAGATACCCGGGCGTTTTTCTTTTGTACGAGGCGGCCTCGGTGATCAGGTCGTCGTCTATGCGGCCGACGGCGTCCATCAGCGCGTCGGCGTATGCTTTTTTATCCGTCATCACAGAAGCCCCTCCTTTTTAAGTAATTCGTAAAGCGACGCGCGCATCCTCGACAGCGTCATCTTTACCTTCGACTCGCCCGCACCGAACTCGGCCGCGATGCTCTCCACAGTCTCGCCCATATAATAGCGTTTGACGAACATCACGCGCTTTTCACGGCTCTGCGCGTGCAGAAACGAGTTGAGCGTGTTTTTCAAATGATCCGCGTCGATCACGTCGTCCATACTGAAGCCTGACGGGATCAGATCAGAAAGCTCCTGTGTCACGGCGCCGGCGCCGCGCTTTTCCGCGGTGTTTCTGCGGTATCTGTCGACGGACAGGGCGCGCGTGATTTTGGACAGATACGCGCCGAGCATGTCCGGCCTGTCCTGCGGCATGCTGTTCCACGCCTTCAGATACGTGTCGTTGACGATCTCCTCCGAGTCGCTGTGCGAAGAGGTCAGCGAAAACGACAGCGACAGAAGCATCCTGCCGTATTTTTCATCCGTGTGGCGGATCGCGTCCTCGTTCCTGCTCCAGTACAGGTCGACTATATCCTTATCCTGCAAGATAAACCTCCTTACGGGCTCATACAATAAGTCGTAAAAACCGTGCCGAAGGTCACGCCCCGGCACGGTCATTTTACTATATTTCTCGTTTTTTGTCAATACCTACGGCAAAGTGACGTCGCGGCTGAAACCGTGGACGAAGCCGTTGACGTCGGCTGAACAGACGTCGCCGCCTATCACCTTGTTCTTATACACGAGCACGTCGGCGAGCACCGTGCCGCCGTAGCCCTCGTAGTTGTCGATCTTGAACGTATAACGGCTCACGGTCTTCTTCCTGTATCCGGCAAGATCGTAGCCCTGCTTTTTCTGAAGCGTGTTGTACTCCTCGTACACGGGATCGAACTGCGCCGGCACCGTCACCTCCGCGCGGTCGACGAGCTCCGAAGCCTCCCAGCCGTACTGCGAGAGAAAACCGCGTATCCCGTCCTCTCCGGCGACCTTGCCGTCCGTCATGACGGCGCCCGCCGTCTGTGCGCGCATATCGTATTTCGGCAGAAACACCGCGAGCGCGGCGATCGCCGCAGCCGAAGCTAAAAGCACCGCCGTGAATTTCAAAGTCGACGCTCTGACTGACCAGACGAACATAATGACCTCCATCTTTTTTGTTAAATCATATTCGGAGACGGCGGTCTATATTCCGCGGAAATTAAACGTTATGTATTGATTTTTTTAAAAAGATACCGTATAATGAGAAAAAAACGGTAAAGAGGTCGGCAATGGGTTTCAAAAAGGATTTCATATGGGGACTCGCCACATCGGCGGGCCAGGTCGAAGGCGGCGCCGCAGACGGCGGCAGGGGCCCGAGTATCTGGGACGTGTTTTCAACCGTTCCCGGAAGAATACACGGAGGCGTCACTCCGGCGGTCTGCTGCGACAGCTATCACCGCTTTGACCGGGACGTGAAAAATCTGAGCTTCGTCGGAGTCGACAGCTACCGTATGTCGATCTCCTGGTCGCGCGTGATGCCTGACGGCACGGGCAGGCTTAACGACGCCGGCGTCGATTATTACAAGCGCTGTTTCGAGGCGCTCAACAACGCCGGGATAAAGCCGAACGTGACGCTCTACCACTGGGATCTGCCGCAGGCGCTCGAGGAGAAAAACGGCTGGGTCAACCGCGACGTGATCGGTTGGTTTTCCGAATACGCAGATAAGATGTTCCGCATCTTCGGCGACGTCGTGCCGCTGTGGTCGACCGTGAACGAGCCGATAGCGACGTACGTCGGATACGCTCTTGGCGCTTTCGCGCCCGGCAGGCGCAACGAAAAAGAGGGCAACCAGGCGCGCCACAACATCCTCGTCGCTCACGGCGCGGCGGTCGACGCGTTCCGCGCGTCAGGCGCCAAAGGCGATATCGGCATAGTGATCGACATCTGGAAGCGCCACGCGATCCGCGACACCGAAGAGGACAGACGGCTCGTTATCGATCAGGACGAGCGAAACTGGAAGTTCTATACCGATCCCGTGCTCGGCGGCTCTTACAGCGATTATCTTCTGTCTCATCTGCAGTCGGAGGGCACGCTGATGGACATAAAAGACGGCGATCTGCCGCTTATGCACCGCCCGATAGATTTCTACGGGCTCAACGTTTACAACAGAGTCCCCGTCTCGGTCGACAGCCGGGCTGCCGCGGATTTCTCACAGGGCGGCAACTTCTTAAACAACAAAACGGAGTATTATCCGAAGGCGGTCTACGACGCTATACGCCTCGTGCATGAGCTGTACGATCTGAAGATCCCGGTCTATATCACCGAAAACGGTACTTACTCGATCGGAGAAGAAGCGCGCGGAGCGGACGGCGTAAAAGAAGACGGCGACAGGATCAGATATCTGGCGGGATTTCTCGAATGGCTCGAAAAAGCGGTCGACGAGGGGTTCGACGTGCGCGGATACTATCTGTGGAGCCTGATGGACAACTTCGAATGGACCGCCGGATACAACTACCGCTTCGGCATTTTCGAAACGGACTTCGACACGCTCGAATGCAGACCGAAAAAGAGCGCGTACTGGTACCGTGATTTTATAAAGAAAGTTAAAGGACAATGATAATTCTCGGTTGTGACGGGCTCACCCTGTCGTTCGGCGAACGCGACGTGTTATCGAACGTCTCGTTTTCCGTTCAGGAGGGCGACCGCGTCGGCATAGTCGGCGAGAACGGAGCCGGAAAGACTTCGCTTCTCAAAATGATAACCGGCGAATACGAGGGGACCGGCAGCGTTTTCATCTCAAAGGATAAAACGATAGGGATGCTCTCGCAGAACGCCGTGACGGACGAAGACGGAACGGTCTATTCCGTGCTCGAGGACACGTTCTCGGATCTAAAGGAGCGCGAGGCGGAGCTTGACCGGATGCGCCGCCGCATCGACGTGACGCACGTCGCCGGCATAACTCTGCCGGACTCATATCTTTCCGATTATACGGCAAAGCTCGAATCGTTCTCCGCGGACGGCGGAGATCATTTCCGCGGGCTGGTCAGGTCGTATCTTATTAAACTCGGTTTCCCGGAGCAGGAATGGGACAAGCCCGCCGGGAAGCTTTCGGGCGGACAGAAAACGCGGCTCGCGCTCGGCAAACTTATAATCAGGCCGCCCGATATACTCCTGCTCGACGAGCCGACGAACCATCTCGATATCCAGACGCTCAGCTGGCTCGAGGACGTGCTCTCCAACCTGACGAGCACGCTGCTCGTCGTGTCGCACGACAGATATTTCCTTGACCGCGTCGCCACGAAGATCCTAGACATCGACAACGGCCGCGCCCGCCTCTACGACGGAAATTACACGAAATATACGGAAAAGAAAAAGACGGACCGCGAGATACAGCGCCGTCATTACGAAAATCAGCAGAAGGAGATCGCGCGGCTCGAGGCGTTCATAGAACAGCAGAAGCGCTGGAACCGCGAGCGCAATATAATTGCCGCCGAATCGCGCCGCAAGGCGATAGACCGCATGGAAAAGGTCGAGGCGCCGGAGGCGGAGCGGCAGGGAGTGCGCATGCGCTTCACCGCGGGCTCGGAATCCGGAAACGACGTGCTGACCGTGACCGATCTGTCGAAGCGCTTCGGCGATCAGACGCTGTTTTCCGGCGTGTCTTTTCTGATAAAGCGCGGCGACCGCGCTTTCGTCGTCGGTCATAACGGCTCCGGCAAATCGACGCTTATGAAGATCCTGCGCGGCAAGCTGGCGCCGAGCGGCGGCACGTACGAATTCGGCTACAACGTCAGCATCGGATATTACGATCAGGAAAACCAGGAGCTGAACGACGAAAACACGGTCCTTGACGAGGTCTGGAGCGAATACGGAAAGCGCACACAGACGGAGATACGCTCCGCGCTCGCGCTGTTCCTGTTCCGCGGCGACGACGTGAACAAGAAGGTCGGAATGTTATCCGGCGGCGAAAAAGCGCGCCTGACTTTCGTGAAGCTGATCCTGCGCTCGAACAACGTGCTTCTGCTCGACGAGCCGACGAATCATCTCGATATAAAAAGCCGCGAGGCGCTTGAAGACGCGCTCGCCGGATACGGCGGCACGCTGATCGCCGTCTCGCACGACAGATATTTCGTAAACAAGCTCTGCACGCGCGTGCTCGACATCTCCGCGGATCCTTTCGCGGATTATCACGGCACTTATACCGATTATCTGCGTTACTCCGCCGGAAAGACGCAGTCCGCGGCGCCGGCTCAGGTAAGCGCCGGAAAACAGGAGAACCGACGCAGGTATGAGGAGGAACGGCAGAACCGCTCCGAGCGCAGAAAGCTCGCCTCGCGCATAGAGCGTGCGAAAAAGGAGACGGCGGAGACGGAGGCGGCGCTCGAGCAGCTCGAGGCCGATTACAAAGCGAACGAGCTCGATTACAAAAAGCTGATGGAGCTTGACGTGCGGCGGGTCGAGCTTGAGGAAAAACTGATGTCGCTGTACGAGCAGACGGACAGGGACGAACGGGAATTCGCGGAAAGGTTCGGAGAATGAAACGCCTTTGCTTCAGATGCGGCGCGGAGGTGCCCGCGGCGGAGGAAAAATGCCCCGTCTGCGGCAAAAAATACCGCGACAACTTCATAACGCGGACGAGGGAGCTGACCGACAGCTACGATCCCGCCGATATAGGCGGCGGCAGATTTTTGTGCGTGCTGTCTTATCTGGGCGCACTCGTGCTGATACCGCTGTTGTCAATCAAAAGCACGGATTACGTTAAATTCCACGCAAAACAGGGACTGATACTGACGATCGCGACGACAGTATACGTCGTTATCATGAACGTCGTTTCATATCTTATCCGCGCGGCGTACGGGAATTACGTTTTCGTTTTCCTCGGTCTCGGACTTTACGCGGGGCTGTTTTATCTTGTGTTCCTCTCGGTTTTGGGGGTGATCTACGCCGTGCGCGGCAGGGCTAAGCTGCTGCCGGGCATGAGTTTGTTCTTCCGCGCCGACACGGAGGAATAAAGGAAAGGCGGACCGGAGCGATACACGCCGGCACCTCAGATTTTCGACGTATTTTACCCGGTTTGGTATTGACATTTCGGAAAAGTCGTGATATACTTAACAAAAAAGCAAAAAGGAGATATCTGAAATGGCATTTTGTAATAAATGCGGCGCACCGCTTGAAGAAGGCGCCAAATTCTGCAACGTCTGCGGAACTCCCACAGGCGAACAGCCCGCAAAAGCGGCTCAGCCCGCCGCGCAGCCCGCTGCGGCCGCAGCGCCCGCCGCCCCGAAAAAGAATTTCATAACCGACACACCGGACCACACCTCCGCGTTCACGGACGAGGAAAGAGCAAAGGGCAAAGCCCTCAGCATCCTGTCCTATCTGTGGTTCCTCGTACTTATCCCCGCTTTCGCCGGCAGAGATTCGAGATACGTCCGCTTCCACGTCAAACAGGGCCTCGTACTCTCGATGGCAACGTCAGCGTATCTGTTCGTTCAGAACATCCTGCTCGACATCTTCCAGGCGCTTCTCTGGAACTTCATCGTACTGAAGATAATATACGTCTTCATCGCGGTCTGCCTGTGGTTCGTATTCACCGTATTCATAGCTTTGATGGTGCTCGGCATCATCTACGCCGCGAAGGGCAAAGCCAAAGAGCTGCCGATAGTCGGTCTCTGCTTCCCCAGAAAGAAAGCCGAAACGGAAGAAGAAGCGAAATAATTCCCGCATAACAAACACGATACAAAAAACCGGTCGGGATAAGGATCCGTCCTTGTCCCGGCCGTTTTTGTTTTTATGAAGTTTTATGCAGGGCAAAACGTAAAGTCCGGCAGATGAGTCGGCTGACGCCGACGATCCCGTGCCCTCTCGCGCGCCGACGTACGAGGCGCGCGGCGGCGCGGGCCGCCTGTATATCAATAGCCGTAAAACAGGCTGTTGCCGGCGATGAGGGTGAACGGGTCGGAGGAATCGTACGGCTGCATGAACGATCCGGCGGTGCCGTCAGACTCATAGAGGATGACGGGGGATACCGACGTATCGACGAGCTGATCCGGGTAGGCAAGACGGTCGTTCGCCGTCGACACGAGCGTTTCGACCTTATTGTAATCCGTCAGATTCAGCGCTGTTTTTCTGTCTTTCGTATCATCCGTATACGTAAACGATACCGATTTTCCGGATACGGTATACGCGTACGGGAAAGCCGCGTCGGGTTTATACACGGTATCATAGATCTCGATCTGACTTGCAAACGCTTCGTATGAATGATCCGCGCCGTCCGTTTTGCCGGAATATTCGCAGAAGCAGAACAGCTCTATCGCGTTGTTCGTTTTACGTCTGCCGGCGATCCTGACACGCGCGCCGTCGGGAAAAGTGACGTAAGTCGCGAGGACGAGACGATCATCGTCGTCTTTCGCCGGCACGTAAAAGTCTATACGGGTCCTGCCCGGATTGATTTCGTTTTCGCCGGCGGGCGTTACCGTAAAGAACGCGCCGTCTGAGAACGGGATCTCATACCTTGTACCGTCCGGATTGACCGGCTCTTTCTTTTCTTCGTCGTAGTATTTGTCTTTTATCTCGATTATCTTTGCATCGTGATCTATCGTCGCGCAGCCGCCCGCAAAATCGGCAAGAAAATCGTTTAAAACACCGGGATCGGAGTATGTGACGCGGTCTTTTACCATGAACGCTATGAACATCGTTGCTTTATCTTTAAACCAGTTTCCTTCTATACCGTCGCCTGTCAATTCATAGTAGAGAGGCTTGAGCTGATAGGATTTTCCGTCGTATTCTATATAGATGATCGAGCCGAAATCCTTTGCTTCACAATGCCCTAAACAGTTCAGTACTTGAGAAAACGGTATCGTCACATCGCCGTCGCCGCTTACGTCAAAGTTTATACCTCTGATCAGGTTGCCGTTTATATAAAGCTTATATCCGTTTTTGTTGAACGTGCCGGGGCTTTCGTTAAGCACGGGTATGCGCCGAGTGTCCTCGTCGCAGTAGAAATCCACCGCCGTGACGGTCTTCGCGGTCTTGTCTGTCCTGACCGCGCCGCCGGCGAATTCGGAGAGAAACGCGCTCACCGTCCCGCCGTCCGCGTAAAGCAGGCCGTCGGCGATATACAACGCGGTCGTTTCCGTCTGCTTGTTTTCGAACCAGTTTCCGTTGTAGTTGTTTCCGGTCATGACCCGTTCCTTGACTTTCAGCGTGAACGTCTCATCCTCGTACTTCAGTATAACGGTGTCGTTGTTCTTTACCTCCGCCGAGCCGTGCTCAAAGAAATTAAGGATGGTCGAGAACGGAAGAATCGAGCTGCCGTCCGGATATACGCCGAAACTGGTGAATCCCGTCAAATCTATATGGTTTACAAACAGCTTGTAGCCGTTTTTGTCCTCCGGCGCGGGCGCGACCTGTTCGTCGGGATCAGGCTTTTCCGTGTCTTTCGCCGTCGTCTCCGGCTCAGTTGTATGCGGCGCCGTTGTTTCCGGCGCGGTCGTTTCGGGTACCGTCGTTTCGGGCGCGGTCGACTCCTGCTCGGTCACCGTATCCGTTGACGTGGTTTCGGGCAGCGTCGTTTCAGGCTCCGTACCGTCCGTCTGATGCGGTTCCGTGGTCATATCCCCGTCTGTCGCCGGCGCGTCGGTTCCGGTCGCCGGATCCGTATCCGGTTCCTCGGTCACGGGAGGTGCCGCGGTGACGCCATCTGTACCGGTGACGTCCTGCGTGCCGAACGATCCGTCAACCGTGTCGGAGACGTACGGCGTGTCTGTGTCGGACGTGCCGGGATTTATCCGGTCTTTGAAGTGCGATACAACGAAAAACGTTACAGCGCCGACGGCGAGCGCGGCGGCAAGCGCGCAGGCGAGCTGCGCCGCGGGACGTAAAAACGGCGGCGCTTTCTTTTCCGGGGGCGAAGCTTTCGACAAAGCGCCGGAATAACGGACCGCGCCGCAGAGCGCGGACGCTTTTTCCGCGACCGACGATTCAAAGTAAGAAAGATCGTTCGTCATCATCATATGTTACCCCCTTTGCCGTATTCTTCTCTGAGCTTTTTGAGCGCTCTGTAATATTTCGCCTTGACCGTTCCGTCTGGCTTTTTCATTATCCTGCCCGTCTCCTCGAGCGTGTATCCGTAGAAAAACCGGAGAGCGAAGATGCGGCGCGTCTCGTCGTCGATCTTCATACGCGAAAGCATGTCGAAAAACTCCATCCCCGACGTGTCCGCTTCCTCGCTGAATTCGTCGCGCAGCTCGTCAACGTCCTCGTAAAACCTTGAACTGCGGCGCAGGCGTTTCGCTTCGTTTAACGTGATTCGAAGCAGCCATGCGTCGAAGCACCCGGGATCCTTCAGGCTGTCGCGCTTCTCCCACGCGGTATAGACCGCGTGAGCGACCGCGTCCTTCGCGTCCTCGGCGTTCCGTGTGACAGACAGCGCGGACAGATACAGTTTTTTCTCGCCCGCGGCGACGGCCGCGGCAAATTCGTCCTTCGTCATTCGTTGTCCTTTCGGATCCGCTTTTTGCGGATTTCTTTCTTTGCCCCGCTCTGTTTTCGCGCGGAGCCATTTGTATATTATGAGTAATAAGAGGGTATAAAAAGTTGCATCAAAACAAAATCTTATAGTTTTAACTTGACTGAAAGAAAACGACCCACTATGACACTTTCCTGAACGGAAAGATGTCAAGGTGGGTTTGTTTCTTCTTTACGCCGCCTCTCCGTCCGATGCGTTTTTTCATTCCCACGACCCGGTGACGAGGCGCCTTACCCAGACCATATATTCGCGGATAAGGTTCTGCCAGAGTTTCCCCGGCGAATCGGTCTTCGCCGGCGAAGCCGTCAGCCCGACTCCCAGATATTTCGCCTGAAGCAGTATCCGCTTCACGTGGAAGTCGTTTGAGACCGCGCAAAGCTTCTTTTCACCGAGCCCGCGCTCTTCGAGCAGTTTAACCGAGTATCTTATATTCTCAACGGTCGAGGTCGATTTATCCTCGACGATCAGCCTTTCTTCACCTATGCCGCGGGCGGCGAGATACGCGCGCATCGATTCCGCTTCGGACACCGACTCGTCCGCGCCCTGACCGCCGGATAACACGGCGACGGCGTCCGGGTACGCGGTCAGCAGCTCGTACGCGTGGTCGAGTCTGCGCTGCAGCGCGTACGTCGGCGTATAGCCGTTCGTCTTGCAGCCGAAAACGATATAGACGTCAGCGCCTTCTCCGCCGTCATACGGCACGGAGGTGACGAAGACCGAGAAAACGGCGAAAGAGACCGTGTACAGCAGTCCTATGCTTATATATATCCATTTCAGCGTCTCGTACACGCGCGGGAAATTTTCCGTCGCCGCCTGACCGAAGATCAGGCAGAACAGCAGCGGCAGAAAAACGCAGCACAGCACGAGCGGCGCGACGGGCAGTGCGTTCGCGCGCCCCGCCGCCCAGTAAATGACGTAATTGACCGCGGCGAATCCCGCTCCGATCACCGTGAGTATGATCTGTATGCGGCTCATTTTCCGATCACCTTCGCCGCGTCTTCTTCGCTCATGTCCTCGTAGACCGTCAGATGACACAGCGCACGCTCGTTTACCGGCAGAGCGATGAACGAATAGAAATCGTCGCTCTTTTTTCCGTATTTCCCGCTTATCGCGGCGGCAGTCATAGGCTCGGTGCCGCAGTTCACGGCGTGCCTGTACAGCAGTGTGTAAAGCTCTTTTCTGACGTCGGCGCTGTCCCAGAGCTCTTTTTCCGTCATCTCGCCGACCGCGCTTTTGAGCGCCGATGCGGCGCCTTCGTCGGACAGCGTCACGATGAACGCGAATTTATACGCGTCGTCCATGTATTTTTCAACGTATTCCGATATTTTTTCAGTTTCCATATCGACCTCCGGATCATTTGGCGTATTCGAAAACGGAACCGGGCACAACGCGGAGCGCTTTTCCGTCGGAGTCAACTATTATACTGAAACCGTCGCCCGCGGCGCAGTTGCCGCGCGCCCTTTTTCCGTTACAGTAAATACCGTTCAGGTATCCGTCGTACGAGAACGTCAACCCTTCCGTGACGCTCTGCCCCTCGCGGATCACGTAGCCTTTGACGCCGTACACGTATGCTATGTCTCCGTCGCTGTCCACTATGCTCTGCGTCACCGAGTAAGCGTTTACCTCGGCAGACGAAAGGATATAATCGCCCGTGCCCGTTATCACCGGCTCGGAGACGGTGAGTCCGAGCTGTTCGAACAGGCCGGTTTTCCATTCGATGTCGGGATTCTTGCAGTACTGCAGCAGTTCGGCGGCAAACGCCGTGAGACCCGTGCGGTCCGCGATCCG
>JAGDCE010000293.1 GCA_017958705.1 Clostridia bacterium | reverse complement strand
ATCGCCTGTTTGAGCTCGAGCAGACCCGTGTGCGGCCGTCTGTCGGGGTAGACGAGTCCGTCGACGCAGAAATTGCCGTCGTGCGGGATCTCGCCGAAATCGCCGCCGTAGGTGAAGCCTTTTTCGGTCCGCATGCTGTGATCGGTGAATTCCCAAACGCAGCCGCCGAGCAGGCAGTCGTATTTGTCAAACAGCGCCCAGTACGCGGAAAGATCGCCGGGGCCGTTGCCCATCGCGTGGCAGTATTCGCACAGAAACAGCGGAAGCTTTTTGTTATCGTCTTTCGCGTACTTTTCGATAAAGCCGACGTGCGGATACATATAGCTTTCGACGTCGAGCGTGCCCGCCTGCGATACGCCTTTCGTATAACCTTCGTTGCCGCCCTCGTAGTGTACGAGGCGTTTTTTGTCGCGCGCTTTGATGTACTTCGACATCGCCTTCTGGTTTCTGCCGTAACCCGCCTCGTTGCCGAGAGACCACATGATCACGGACGGATGGTTCTTGTCCCTCTCGTACATCAGCTTGACGCGGTCGACGTAAGCGTCCTGCCATTCGGGATCGTCGGACAGACGCGTCCACGGGCCGAACAGCGCCACGCCGTGCGCTTCGAGGTCCGTCTCGTCAATCATCATGATACCGTATTTATCGCAAAGCAGCGCAAACCTCGGATCGTTCGGATAGTGAGAGGTCCTGACCGCGTTTATATTATGGCGCTTGAAGATCATCACGTCTTCTTTCATGTGATCATACGGCGTCGCCGAGCCGAGCAGAGGATGGCTGTCGTGGCGGTTTACGCCCTTGAACTTGATCGGCTTGCCGTTAAGATACGCGACCCTGTCTTTGACCTTTATATCCGTAAAGCCGACGGGGATCACGATATGCTCGCTTCCCGCGCGTATATAAAGCTCGTACAGCTCCGGAGTCTCGTCGGACCAGAGCTTCGGACCGGTCACGGTCATCACTCCGTCGCCGTCCGGCTCCGCCGCGGCCTTACCGTTATACAGAAGCGACGTTTTTATATCGACATCTCCGTCCGTGCTGAATTCAGCCTTCACCTTGCCTTTGCCGTATCCGCGGGTAAGGGAAGTGACGACTTTAATATCCTTTATATGCGATTTGTCGCGGAACAGCAGGTAAACCTCGCGGAATATCCCGGAAAATCTGTACTTGTCCTGATCCTCAAGATACGAGCCGTCCGTCCATTTCAGCACGATGACCTTCAGTTCGTTCTTTCCGTCGTTCAGATATTTCGTCAGCTCAAATTCGCTCGTCATGTGTGCGACCTGACTGTAACCGACGAAGCGGTCGTTGCAGTACAGGAAGAAACCGCTGTCGACGCCTTCGAAGTTTACGTAAACGCGCTTGTTTTCAAGCACGTTGTCCGGCAGCGTGAACGTCTTAACGTACAGACCGCACGGATCCTGCGCAGGCACGTACGGCGGATCGAACGGGAACGGGTAGGCGCAGTTTGAATACTGCGGCACGTCGTAACCTGAGCCGAGCTTCGTCTGCCAGCTGCGCGGCACCTCGATGCTGTCGAAAGACACGCCGTCGAGCTCCGTTATTTCGGGCAGATCGGATACGGACTGATAGAATTTGAAATCCCAAACGCCGCATAAAGACTTGAAATATACGCTTTTCGCCCTGTTTTCGTCTTTTGCCGCATCATAACTGTGCGCGGGGATATAATACGCGCGCGGCTCCTCGCAGCCGACGTGGAGCGTGTGAAGATCCTGATAGTATCCGGGAAGTCTCATTGAAATTACCTCACTGTTTTACCGTTATTTCGTATTCAGACGCTTTATCCATATCAACGTTGAAAGAGAACGAATACGTGCCGTCTCCGTCAAGATATACCTGATATCCGTCGTATCCGTTTTTACCTTCGAGCCTGATATCCTTTGCCTCGCCGTCGGCCTTGAAAGTGACCGTCGGCTTTGAGTAACTTGTAAATCCGTATACTCTGACTGCCGCCGTGTTCTTTCCGCCGGATATTTTGAACGTCGCGGTGTTGTTTACTGCTTTCACCGACGGGATGAAGTCGTCGGCGACGGCCTCGCCCTCGATCACGGTCAGCTTGTAAGGATCATAGCAGCTGTCGTTTCTCACGTCGGTCACGTTGTGGTCGTCCTTGCTCGTCCCGTAGCCCCACGGCATAAGGATTATTTCGAGCTCGAACCTGTCGCCTTTTTTGAGCGTCACGTCGTCGAGGTCGAGCGACAAGGAACCGATGTTCAGCGTGCCGTTATACGTGTCTTTGAAAATGAAGTTGCCGTCGTATTTCTCTCCGTTTATCGTGATGTCGCTTTTCATCACGATCAGCGCGAAGTTGACGGAATCCGTGTTGTTGCCGCCGAAATAATCGTAGTACGGATATTCTTTTCCGAGTTTGATTATTCTCGTGCCCTTGACCGCCTTTTCGGTCACGTTGCTGCCGTCCTCGTCAAGATAACCGACTTTTGAATACGTGATCCCGCGTCCGTCGAAGGTGAAGAACGAGAAATCGTTTTTGAAGTCCGCGATCGCTACATCGTCGAGCACCTCGAGCGAGATGTTGTAATACGTCCTGTTCTCGTCGGTCTGCGCGGTCTCGGTATGTCTGTACGTCGCTTTGATCTTTCCGTCGTCGGACAGATAATCCATCGTTATATCGGCGTAAACGGGACCGGCGGAGGAGATGTCCGCGGTCTGGGATTCGGATTTATAAGAATTCCCTTCGGCGTCCTTGTACTGTAAGAAGTACAGGCGTCCGGCGCTCGTGTGCTGAGGCTGACCGGACCAGAGCGGCGCGGAATTTGCGCGGAAGTCCGGCAGAGTCCAGCCGTCCTTGCCGTATACGAAATACGGAGCGATGCAGTTTGTCTCCGTAACGCCCACGGACATATGATAATAGCAGATATGGAACGCTATGAACGAAAGCTGCTTCAGCGGGTAATTGCCCCAGTTCTGATAAAGATTCAGCACCGTGAAGCGCTTGTTCTCGTTTGCCTTTATCGTGATCGGAACGTAGACCTCGCCGTACGACGTGTCTTTCGGGTCGTACAGAGGCTCTTCCTTTTCGCCCATGAAGTTTTTGCCGACCTCGAGCGGTATCGGGAGCAGAGCGTTGTTTTCATCAAGGAGCGCCGCGCATTCAAGCTGACCGCCTCCCTCGACCGTCTGCACGTAGACGGTCCTGTCGGCGACGCCGTCGCCGCAGAAGAGCGCGTTCACGGTATAATGCTTGTCCGGCTCTCTGTAATACGCTTTGTTGAAATCCGAGGAGTTGACTCTGAATTTATAGCAGCCGACGAGAGGATCATATCCGGAAAATCTCGCGTTGTCGACCCTTTTTACCACGAAAACGTCCGTCAGCGGGTTTCTTTCAACGTAAGCCTCTTTTCTTATGTCGTTGAATTGATGCGAAGAAGTCGTATAGATCCTGTGACCGAAAAGCACGTCCGCGCCTTTTTTCAGACTGTCGGGCAGATCTATGCCGCGGGTGATCACGTAATAACCGTCTTTTTCCTGTACGCTTATATAACCGTTGTTGTCGCGCACGGGCATTATGATCCCGTAAATCCCGGCGCCCTTGACGTCGAACGCGACGTATTCGGCCGTTGAGAAATCAAATCCGTCAAGCGAGGATACCTCGCCGTCCGCGTTTTTCAGTACGAACTTTCTCACCGTGTCGACGGGTATTTTCGTGATCGTCTCGAGTTTGCCGCCGGCGGTATAATCGTCGGTAAGCACGACGCGCACGACCTCGTGCATTTTATCGGAATACGTGTGGAATATGCGCTCGAGCGCGAACGGGACCGACGCGTCGCCGCGCTTAATCGCGCGTACGTCTTTTATCTGTATCGTTTCGCCGGTTTCGCCGCAGTCGAATCTGAAGCCCTTCACCGTACCGGTGTAATCCGGGATCGACGATATCGGGACGACTACGGTATTCCAGTCGCCGGAGCTGAATTTGAAGCTGATGTGCTGATCTCCGTTGAACCAGCCGTATGAGCCGGCGGCTATATAGAACACGCCGGACGTCGACGACTCTGTCTTTATCGTGATCTGGATCGAGTCGTAGTCCTGTGTCGAAAAGTTTGTTTCGCAATGGACGTACGGGTCGTTGGCGTTCTTGACCGTGAACGACACGATGCCGTCTTTCTTCGCCAGCTTCGTTACGTCGTTGCCGTCCCATTTGCCCGAGTGAGCGATGATGTCGTAATAATTCTCATTTTCTTCGCTTACCTTCATCGCGTCGGGATTCATGAAAAGCTGATCGCAGAAGCGGAAATCGTAATAGTAATAGCCGAGGCGGTGGCTGTTCATGCGGCCGTTGCTCATCGAATAAGCCGAGCTGAATTCGGTGCCGTCGGAGGCTTTGACAATGACGTCGGATCCGCCGGTGAAATACGGTTTACCGTCGGCGTTATAAACGCCGGCTACCAGCTTGCCGCCGTCTGAGGACAGATCGTAGAGCAGGGAAGAGGTCCTGTTCGTTATAAGGAACGCTTTCCTTTTCGCGTCGGTGAATTTGCCCTGGACGCCGTCCGCCTGTGCGTTCGCGTTGACGATCGTGTCGCTCCAGTCGGTGTTTTCGACCGTGACCGTGTCGGGATCGACCGGGTCGCGCTCTGTTTTTTCATAAAATACGGGTTCTTCGTCCACGATGATTTCCTCCGTTTCCGTGTCCGTGCCGGGCTCGGTGTCTGTGCCTTCCGTCACGGTGCCGGGCTCCGCCGTCGCAGACGGCTCGGTCCCTGTGTCTGTATCGTCGCCCGGCTTGCATCCGCCGAATAATACCGGCAGCAACAGCAGTGCGGCGACGACTGCTGCGATCGTTTTTTTCATGGCTTTTTCTCCTTTTGGCTTGCCCTGTTACTGGGTAACTCTGAATTCGTATGAATCGGCTTTGTCCATATCGACGATGAACGAAAACGAATAAGTGCCGTCTTCGTCGTAATAAGCCTGATATCCGTCGTAACCGGCGGGTCCGGCTACGTCGTATTCCGTCCATTCGCCGTCGATTTTGACCTTAATATCCGGTTTTGTATAGCTTTCAAAACCGTATATCCTTACGACGCCGTGATTGGCGCCGCCTGAAAACGTGAATTCCGCGACTCCGTCCTCGGCGCGTATCATCGGCACGTAACTGTCCTCTATGACGGTGCCGGTCGCGGCGGTTATCTTATAAGGGCTGATACAGCTGTCCTGGCGGACGTTTCTGACGTTGCCGTCGTCCGCGCTCTTCGTCTCGCCCCACGGCAAAAGTATGAAATCGACGTAGATATGATCGCCGGCTTTCAGCGTCACTGTGTCGAGATCGAGCGTGAGATCGAGATGCGTCTGGTTCGTGTAGCAGCTTTCGCGGAACGCGAGCCCTTTCGCGTATTTCTCGCCCGCAACCGTTATATCGGTGTTCTTTATGATATATGCGAAGTTGGCCGCTCCCGTGTTCTCACTGCCGGGCACGGTGTAATTCGGTTTGTAAACGGCAACGTACGGCGAATCGCTGCCGAACCCGACGATGCGGGCGCGCCTGCGCTTCATGTCGACGTCTTCCGTGATCGTCTCGTTGTTTTCATTGATGTAGCTGATCTTTGCGTACATCGCGTTGCCGTATCTGCTGTCGAATCTGAATATGCTGAAATTGTTCTTGAAATCCTCGATGGCTATATCCTTTAAAACTTTGATCCGCAGTTCGTAATACGTGCGGTTCTCGTCCGTCTGCGGAAGCTCTACGTGCCTGTACGTCGCGAGGATCGAGCCGTCGTCCGACAGGTAATCCATCGTCATGTCGGCGTATACCGGACCCGCCGAGTCGATCTTCGCGCTCTGCGATTCCGACATGTAAAGCGGACTCTTCGAGGCCGTCTGGAACTGCGATATCAGCAGTCTGCCGATCGAGGTGTGCTGTGGCTGACTCGTCCAGAGCGGCGCGGAATTCGCTCGGAAATCGGGCAGCGTCCAGCCGTCCTTGCCGAACACGAAGTACGGCGCTATGCAGTTCGTCTCCGAAACGCCGATCGAAAGATGGTAATACGGCTGTATGAAGCTGACCGACGAAAGCTGTTTCAGCGGGTAATCGCCCCAGTTCTGATACAGGTGAACGACAGTCATCTTCTTGCATTCGTCCGCTTTTACTGTGACCGGCATATACGATTCTCCGGCGAACAGGTTGTCGTTCGGGTCGTAGCGCGATTCCTCGCGCTCGCCGGTGAAGTTCTTGCTGACCTGCATCGGCACGGGCAGCACGGCGTTGTTCTGATCGAGCAGAGCCGCGCATTCGAGCGCGCCGGACGAGGTGAAAACGTTTATATAGATCGTTCTGTCGACTGCGCCGTCGCCCGTCACGACGAATTCGACCTTCGGCTGATAGTCGGGCGTCTTATAGTACGATTCGGAAAAGTCCGAGCCGTTTACAGAGAGCCGGTAGCAGCCGCGCACCTGATCGTATGCGCTGAGTCTGCCGCCGTTGTCTTTGTATGTCACCTGGATGTCGCTCAGCGGGTTGCGCTCGATATACGCTTCCTTTCTCAGATCGTTGAACTGGTGGGAATCCGAGGTGTATATCCTGTGAAAGAACTGGCTCGAGGCGTTCGCCGTCATTCTCGCAGAGAGTTTGATCTCGCGGGTTATGACGTAGTTGCCGTCGATCAGCTCGACGTTCACGGTGCCGTTCGGTGTCTTCGGCATAATTAGGCCGAACACTCCGGCGCCTTTGACGTCGAAACCGACGTATTCGAGCGTCCCGAAGTCGAAGCCTTCAACAAATTCTGATACTTCGCCGTCAGCGTTCTTCATCACGAACTTGCGGACCGTGTCCGCGGGTATCTCTATCGTTGATCCGAGCCAGCCGCCGCCGGTATACGCTGACGAGGCGACGACGCGGACCTGCTCGTGAACTTTATCGGGATAAGTGTGGTACGAGCGCTCGAACAGCAGCGGCATCTTCTGACCGCCGCGCTTGATGAATCTGAAATCGGTTATCTCGATCTCATCGCCCTTTTCTGTCTCGCTGAAATAGAGCTTGAGCCCGGTGATCGTGCCGTGCAGATCGTTCATGAGAGTGCAGGGGATCACTATCGTGCGCTCTTCGCCCGCGTCGAAGCGGTGGACGAGCTGCCTGTCGGGACTGTATACCTTCTCGCCGTCAACGCAGAGGAAAAGGCCGAGTACGTCGCATATGTTCGATTTTATCTTTATCTGCACCGCGTCGAATTCCCCGGACGGGATCT
>JAGDCE010000030.1 GCA_017958705.1 Clostridia bacterium | reverse complement strand
TGCCGGGGCAGAATCAGGGAAGTATCGTGATCTCTAACGTCAAGGATCCGGCAAAAGTGTACAATATCATAACGAACGGAAAGTGAGGCAGGGAGATGGCAAAATTTACGGCGGATCTGAGAGGCGATTTTGACGGCACCGTAAAAGCGATCGAGGAGGGAGTGCTGTCCGCAAGCACGTCCGCGACGCTTGAGGACGGCTGCGACTTCACGTCCGGGCAAACGCGCTGCGCGGTTCGCGTATTCGAAAGATACAGCTGGTTCGGCGGGAACCGCGTCAGCATGAACGTTACGATGTTCGAGGGCGAAGACGGCGTGATCCGTCTTTGCGCGATAACCTCGGGCGGAAGTCAGGCAATGTTTTACAAAATCAACACGGTCGGTGAGGAAGCGTTTCTCGACACGATCAAAAACGTCGTGCTGCAGATGCGCTGAGACCGTGATAAAAAACGATCGGGGGAGCGATAATGAAAACGACGGACGTTTACGAAAGATATTTTGAAGGCGAATGCGAGCACAACGGCGTACCGCGCCGCGCGGCGGCTGTGAAACTGACGGCGGAATCCGATTGCGGGATGATCAGATACGACGTCTCGGTCAACTTCTTCCCGCACAGAGACGAGGAGGATTTCGCGGTGTCGTACGACGCGTATTTTTCAAAGACCGTTTTCGAGGGGAAGGGCAGAAGATCAAAGAAAAAAGAGGCCGTGTATCTTGACGGCCTCCGTGAAACTGCCGATGCGACAGCATCCGAGCACGGCGGAAAGATCTTCTGGGACAGGCCGCTGACAGATGAGCGGCGCGGATAAAAAAACGGGCGTTTGCCCGTTTTTTTATTTTTCTATGTATTTTTTCATCGTTTCGGTGACGTTCTCAACGGCGATCGAAGCGGTGGCGACGACCTCGAGTCCGTCACGCAGCGCGACGAGCTTGCCGCATTCGTCAAGGAATCTGTCAAACGTCTCCGTATCGTTACCGCAGATCTTCAGCGCGGAGTCGATAAAGATGTGCGTGATATCGTGGTCGCTTGCGAGGATGCCGGCGATAAAACCGTAAAGCGACTGACCGTCCTCAATGAAATACTCGCTCGTGTCGATCAGCCTTGCCTGATGCTTGATATCATACCTGAGTTTGTTTCCTTTTTCAAGACATACGACGTTGCCTTTCGATTCTGCAAGAGCCTTGTTGGTCAAGTCGATCAGGTGCTTTGTGTTACCGGTACCTTTTACGCCGACAATAAGTGATAACATATTAAAACCTCCGTTTGCTGTATCTGATTCCATTATACAGTATGTATGTGGAAAATGCAAGTGATTTTTGTGATTTTTGCGCGGAATTTACCTAAAATTCAAATTTAGGCTCATTCTCCGATCCTTGCGCGAAGCTCCGCGGCGCGTTCTTCGAATCCGGGCTTGCCGAGAAGCGCGTACATATTCTTTTTATACGCTTCGACGCCGGGCTGATCGAACGGATTCACGCCGAGAGTGTAACCGGATATGCCGCAGGCGTATTCGAAGAAATACACCGCGTAACCGAAGTTGTACGCATCTTTTTTGTCAAACTGCAGCACGAGATTCGGCACGCCGCCGTCGCAGTGCGCGAGTATCGTCGCCGCTTCCGCTTTGGCGTTGGCTTCAAAAAGCGTTTTACCGGCGAGGAAGTTCAGCCCGTCGGAATTTTCGGCGTCGAACGGTATCTCAACGTCGACCGTGGGCGTCTTGAAGCTGATGACGGTTTCGAACAGATTTCTTCTGCCGTCCTGGATGTACTGACCGAGCGAATGGAGATCCGTCGAGAAAATGACCGAGGCGGGGAACAGGCCTTTGCCGTCCTTGCCTTCGCTTTCGCCGTAGAGCTGTTTCCACCATTCGTTCATCATCGCGTATCCGGCCTCGTACGACGCCATGATCTCCGTGGTCTTTCCGGATCTGTAAAGAATATTCCTGTACGCCGCGTATTTCATCGCGTCGTTTTCTTCAAAATCCGATCCCCTGAACTTTTCGGCGGCGTCATACGCTCCGCGAAGCATTTCGTCGGTGTCTATACCGGCGACCGCTATCGGAAGCAGACCGACAGCCGTAAGTACTGAATATCTGCCGCCTATGTCGTCCGGAACGACGAAAGTCTCGCAGCCTTCGGCGTCGGCAAGTTTTTTGAGCGCGCCGCGCGCCTTGTCCGTCGTAACGTAGATGCGTTTTACGGCTTCTTCCTTGCCGTATCTGTTTACGAGAAGCTCGCGGAAGATGCGGAAAGCGACGGCGGGCTCGGTCGTAGTGCCGGATTTGCTTATCACGTTGACGCAGACGTCCTTGCCTTCGCAGATCTGCAAAAGTTCTGAAAGCGCCGTCGGGCTTATGCTGTTGCCCGCGAAATATATATCGGGAGTATCCTTTTCAAGCGAATTGTAAAGCGGGCTTTTTACGAATTCGATCGCCGCGCGCGCTCCGAGATAAGAACCGCCTATGCCTATAACGATGAACACGTCGCAGTCCTTTTGGATGCGTTTCGCCGCCTCCAGGATCCGAGCGTATTCCTCTCTGTCATAGTTGTACGGAAGTCTGACCCATCCGGTGAAGTCGGAGCCTTTTCCCGTACCTTCTTCAAGCGTTTTTCTCGCCGCGATGACTTCCGGCTTAATGAGCTCAACGTCTTTTCCGGATACGAATCCTTCGCAGAAGCCTGTTTTCAAACTGATCGCCATAACACAATATCCCTTTCGGTTTTTCTTTAATTGTAAACCGTAAGTTGAGATATTGCAAGTCTTAAAATTAACATTTATTTTAACATCAGAAAATGTGACAGCATACGCGCGAGCATGGCGCCGTATCCGATGCGCGGCGCGTCCTCGCATGCGGTTATCGCGGTCTCGCCGACCGGCTTTCCGCGGCAGAAAAATTCAATCCTTCCGATCTCGTCACCTTCTTTCAGCGGCGCCTCGGCGTGATCGGGCAGATGCGTTTCATAGATGACCTCGCGCAGGTCCGACGACGGCAGAAGGACGCTGAAATCGCCGTGCCTGATCTTCAGCTCCGGCCCGAGCGAGCCGGTAAGCTTAAGCGGCGGAAGCTCCTCGCCGGGTACGGAATAAACGCCGTAATTTGCAAAGCCGAAATCGAGCAGTTTCGAAGCGGCTTCGTTTCTTATATCACGGCTCGGCGAACCCATTATGACGGCTATCAGCTGCATCCCGCCGCGCTCAGCGGTCGCGGATACGCAGTAGCCCGCCTTCGCCGTCATGCCCGTTTTAAGGCCGTTGCAGCCTTTATAGAAGCGTATGAGCCGGTTTGTGTTCGTTAAACCGAACTGACCGTCTCTAATCGTATCCATCCATATCGTCGTGTACTGCGTGATATAAGCGTGCTTTAATAGCTCCGCCGACATTATCGCGATATCGCGAGCGGAGCAGACGTGATTTTTCACGGTGTCGTCAAGCCCCGTCACGTTTTCAAAATTCGTGTTCTTCATGCCGAGCTTTTCGGCGTGTTCGTTCATCATCGAGACGAACGCGGTCTCACTCCCGGCGATATATTCGGCGAGCGCGACGGCGCAGTCGTTCGCGCTTGACACGACGACGGATTTCAACATATCCTGAAGCGTCATCTGCTCGCCGACCTTCAGATACACCTGAGATCCGCCCATCTTCGACGCGTTCTCGGATACCGGTACAACATCGCCGAGCCCGACTTTACCGGAGTCGAGCGCCTCGCAGACAAGCAGCAGCGTCATGATCTTCGTGACGGACGCCGGCGGCAGCGGCTGATCGGCGTTCTTTTCATACAGCACGGCGCCGGAGCCCGCCTCGATCAGTATAGCCGAGCGGCAGTTCAGCTCTTCCGTAAACTCGACCGCGCGGCACGGCGCGGCAATGGAAAAGAGCAGAGATGTGATCAAAAACAAAGAAAAAGCCTTTTTCATAAACCGTACTCCTTTATGGTTTGTACAGTATATGAAAAAGGCGGATAGACTTATGCGGGATTACGCAAGGAAACGGCTGAGTTTATCAGTCACCGAATCGGGATCGTCGCCGTATATCTCAAGATCGAGAGGCTGGGTGAGGTCGAGCGCGAATATACCCATTATGCTCTTTGCGTTGACTCTGTAACGTCCGCTGACGATGTCTATATCTCCGGGATACGAGGTAACTATACCCACGAAATCATACACGTCCTTGATCTCCCTGAGTCTTATAACAAGATTTTTCATTTTGTTACCTTCCTTTCATTCAGTATATTTATATTGTATATCGCGATGATGAAAAAATCAATGCATAAATTTCAAAGAATATTTGTTTTTTTATCGCGCCGGGGGCTTGATTGAACGGCGCATATATGATATCATATCCGCGAGGTGATGATATGACGGAAATCAAAGCGGACGGTATGCGATTCCAAACAGCGCTCGAAGCGCGCGTAGACGGGGGAGATATCGGAACTTATAAAGAAAAAACTCTTCATAAAACTCTCAAGTATTATTTCTGCCCGGACGAATCGATGCATGAGAAACAGCTTTGCGGAAAAATCTGCGATGCGTTCGACGGTGAGACCGTATACGAGATACAGACGGGAAACTTTTCACATCTTAAGGACAAGCTCGCTGTGTTTTTGCCGCATTATAAAGTAAACGTTATATACCCGCTTATTGTCAAAAGATACGTCGTCTGGATCGATCCGGAGACGGGCGAATCCGTATCCCGCAGGCTTTCGGGTAAACGCGGGACTTATTCTGATTTTTTGCCTCAGCTTTACGCCGTGCGGGAATATCTTGACGATCCTTCACTTACGCTGACGGTCGCATATGTTGAATGCGATGACGTGCGTCTGCTCAACGGATACGGCGCGGACAGAAAGATCCGCGCCGCCAAGTATGACAAAGTGCCCGCCGCTCTCGTCGGGATCAGCGAATTCAGCGGAATTTCTGATATGAAACAGATGTGTCCCGAAATCCCGGACGGCGAGTACAGGGCGAAGCAGATTTATAATATCCTGAAAATGAGAGAAGGCGCAAACGCCTGGCGTACGCTGAAGTTGCTCGAATATATGGGCGTCATAAAAGAAACGGGACGTGACGGTAAGGCCGTGCTTTATTCGCCGGTGAAATAATCGGCGCGCCGCGCATAATCCCGCAAACCGTGAATATACATATATCGAAACGTATACAGCGGAGGGATGATATGAACGGCAACGAAATATACGAAAATATCGCAAAAAGGACGGACGGGCAGATATACGTAGGCGTCGTGGGACCCGTGAGGAGCGGAAAATCCACGTTTATAAAACGCTTTATGGAAACGCTCGTTCTGCCGAACATAGAAGACGATGCGGAAAGACGCCGTGCGAGAGACGAGCTGCCTCAGAGCTCGCAGGGAAAGACCGTGATGACGACCGAACCGAAATTCATACCGGAAAAGGCCGTTACGGTCAAAGTTGACGGCACGTCTTCGTTTCTTTTGCGGATGATAGATTGCGTGGGCTTCATCGTGGAAGGCGCGGAAGGACTGACGGAGGACGGCAAGCCGAGAATGGTACATACGCCGTGGTCGCAGGATGCGATGAGCTTCGACGAGGCGGCCGAGTTCGGGACGCGTAAAGTCATATCGGAGCACTGCACTATCGCAATGCTCGTGACGACGGACGGTACGATCGGAGAAATACCGCGCGAAAACTACGTCACAGCGGAGGAAAAGACGGCGGCGGAGCTTAAAAAGTACGGCAAACCGTTCGTCGTGATACTCAACTGCGCGGACACCCGCGATCCGCAAAGCAACGCGCTCGCGTATGAGCTTGAGGAAAAATACGGGGCGCCGGTCGCGCTCGTCAACTGCACGCAGCTCGACGGCGACGATATCGTGCGGATACTTGAAATGATTTTGCCGCAGTTTCCGGTCACGGAATTCGACATAATGCTGCCGGATTATCTTTCGGCGCTCGGATACGGGCATGCGGTCAACAGATCGATAAGGGAAACGGCGCTGAAAATCTGCTCGCGTGTGGATAAGATAAAAGACGCGGCGGACGCGCTGTCGCACATGACGGACGACGAGAACGTCGCATCTGTCACGATAGACGGAACGGACTACGGAACGGGACGCGTGACTGTGACGGCGGCGACCGATCCGGGGCTGTATTACGCGTCGGTGTCGGAGATATCCGGCTGCGATATAAAAAACGACGCGGATCTTTTCACAGCAGTGAAGAGAATGAGGCAGAACGAGCTGATATACGGAAAGTACGCGAAGGCACTGAAGCAGACGGAGGAAACGGGCTACGGAATCGCCGGGCCGGAGCTGACCGACATGACGATCGAGGCGCCTAAGGTAGTCAAGCAGACCGGCGGATACGGCGTAAAGCTTTCAGTAACGGCGCATACGACGCACATGATCGGCGTCGACGTAATGACGGAGATAAATCCGGTCGTCGGCACGGAGCAGCAATCAAGCGATCTTGTGAAGTATCTGTCGGACGAATTCGACCGCGCGCCGGAAAATCTCTGGAATACGAACATGTTCGGAAAGACCTTGAAAGAACTGGCTGACGAGGGGCTTTCGCAGAAGACGGAGCGGCTGTCGGAGCAGACGAGACAAAAGTTTGCCGAGACGCTGCAGCGCGTCATTAATGAGGGCAGCAGCGGTATGATATGCATCATACTCTGAGCACAGCGGGCGTGAAAACGCCCTTTTTTATACCCTCATAATTCGCAAAATGCGAACGGTATAAACGCGGTTTATGCAATTTAACGAACATGGTGGATATTTATGCGGAGTATGAAGGCAAAAATATTTAATAAAAACTCTTGAAATAATCGTTTTTTTGTAGTAATATGATTATAATACCGATATTATACCGTGAGGAAGATATGGAAAAACTGATCGAGTTTCTCAACGTCAACAGGATACCTTACGCTAACAAAAACGCCTCGGAATTCACGACTTTCAGGATCGGCGGTCCGTGTACCGCGGTTTATCCCGGAAGCGAAAGAGAGCTTATAAACACCGTGAACGAATGCATTTCGCTCGGGATAAGATATACAGTCCTCGGCTGCGGGTCGAACGTTCTGTTTTCCGACAGTGGATACGACGGTGCGGTGATACTTACGCAATCGCTGAACTCCGTCAGGGTCGAGGGAAAAACGGTCTACGCCTGCTGCGGCGCGCCGCTTCATACCGTTTGCCGCGCGGCGTATAACGCAGGATGATCGGGCGCCGAATTCGCGTACGGAATACCCGGTTCCGTCGGCGGCGCGGTATTCATGAACGCCGGTGCGTACGGCGGAGAGATGAAAGATATAGTCAGATCCGTCACGGCTTTTTCTCCGGGTATCGGCAAGATCGTCGTGTTATCCGCGGAAGAATGTGATTTCGGCTACAGGCACAGCATATTTGAAGATAACGGATATATCATCCTTTCAGCCGTTATGGAGCTTACGCCCGACGACAAAGACGTTATAAAAGCGAAAATGGACGATTTGATCGATCGCAGAAAGAGCAAGCAGCCTCTTAATTATCCGAGCGCCGGCTCAACGTTCAAGCGTTATCCCGGCAGATACACCGGTCAGATGATCGAGGAGGCGGGGCTGAAAGGATATACCGTGGGCGGCGCCGCCGTGTCGGAAAAGCACGCGGGATTCGTTATAAACAAAGGCGGCGCGACCGCGGACGACGTGCTCAAACTCGTCGACCATATCAAAAAAGTCATAAAAGAACGCGAAGGCATTGAAATAGAGTGTGAAATAAGGGTGATCGACTGATGTCTTTCTCAAGTGAAACGAAAAAATCCTTATCGGAGGAGCTTCCCGTAAAACGCTGCTGCAAAAAAGCGTTTCTTATGGGAATACTTACGTACGCCGGGATATTCAGCCGCGAAAAGATAAAGCTTATCACGGAAATAGAGCCCGCCGCGAACGACGTTACAGAGCTTTTGTCCGAGTTATACGGGATCAAGTGCAATCTGTACGTGTCCGAGCGCAAGAACAGCCGCGAGGACGATGAGAGCACGAGCGCGGTGAACAGTTATAAAATAACCGTGTCCGACAGAAAAGAGATCGCCAAAATGTCTGCGGACATGCCCCGCGGCTCGATATCTCTGTACAGAGTAAATAAAAATATCACGGACGGAAGATGTGAGAAGTGCCGTTCTTATTATCTGCGCGGCGCGTTCATCGCCGCCGGCACGGTCAGCCGTCCTGACAGCTCTTTCCACCTTGAAATATCGACGCCTTATAAGAATCTCGGAGCCGACACCGTCGATCTCTGCACGAAGGCCGGCATCGCGCCGCGCCTGACCGTTCGCGGATCGAATTACGTGATCTACTATAAAAAGAACAGCGATATTGCGGATTTTCTTGCTTATATCGGCGCGAACTCCGCCGGATTCGACTATATCAACGAGTCAATAATCCGTGAGAACAGAGGGCTGGCGAACCGTGCTGTCAACTGCGATACCGCGAATATCAAAAAGACCGTCAGCGCCGCAGCGGAAGTCATGAGCGCGGTGGAATATCTGAAGAACAACGGATTGCTGAAAGATCTGCCCGAGGATATGAAAAAGACCGCGGATCTGCGGCTTGAAAACCCGCAGGCGTCGCTTGCGGAGCTCGCGGAGCTTTCCGTTCCCAAACTGACGAAATCCGGGATCAACCACAGACTAAAGAGGATCGTCGAGATCGCCGATAAATACAAACGGGGTATAAAAGCGTGAGTTTCGTCCATCTGCACGTACACAGCGAATACAGTCTGCTCGACGGCGCGTGCGGCGTCGCCGATATACCGAAAGCCGTCAAGGCTCTCGGGCAGACCGCGGTCGCGATAACCGATCACGGCGCCATGTTCGGCGCCGGGGAGTTTTTCTGCGCCTGCAAGGCGGAGGGGATAAAACCGATCATCGGCTGTGAAGTGTACGTTGCGCCGGAAACGCGATTCGACCGCAAGCGCGACGACGCGTACAATCATCTGATCCTGCTGTGCAAAAACGAGACCGGATATAAAAACCTGATCTACCTCGTTTCAAAAGGATATACGGAAGGTTTTTACGTGAAGCCGAGGATCGACAACGAGCTTTTGTCCGAGCACGCGGAGGGGCTTATCTGCCTGTCAGGCTGCATCGCCGGCTTCATCCCGAGAATGCTTCTGCGCGGCGATTACGCAAGAGCGAAAGAATACGCGCTGTGGCTGAACCGTCTGTTCGGCGAAGGGAATTTCTATCTTGAGCTGCAGGACCACGGCTCCGAGGATGAAGAGAACGCGATGAGAGAGCTCATCAGACTTTCCGAGGACACCGGGATACCGACGGCGGCGACGAACGACGCGCATTACATCAGCCGCCGCGACGCCGACGCGCAGGCGATCCTGCTCTGCATACAGACTAAAAGCGTCATCCAGGACGGCCGCCCGATAGGATTCGACACCGACGAGTATTATCTGAAATCCGAACAGGAGATGCAGCGGATATTCGGCAAGAACAGCGAGGCCGTGGCGAACACTCAGAAGATCGCGGATATGTGCACGTTTGAAATGGATTTCAGCCGTCTGCATCTGCCGAGATATACGCCGCAGACGGGCGAAGATCCGAAGACCTGCCTGCGCAGACTGACGTACGAGGGATTAAAAAGGCGTCTCGGCGACGAAACGCTCGTTTATACGGAAGAACACGACGAAAAAGAATATCTGGAACGCATAGAGTACGAATTGTCCGTGATCGACAGGATGGGCTTCAACGAATACTATCTGATCGTCGGAGACTACGTAGGATACGCGAAGACTCACGGCATAACGACCGGTCCCGGAAGAGGCTCCGGCGCCGGCAGCATAGTTGCGTTTCTGATCGGAATCACAGACGTGGATTCGATCCGCTACGGACTTATGTTCGAGAGGTTCCTGCACCCAGAACGCAAAGGGATGCCCGATTTCGACGTGGACTTCGCCGACACGGACAGACACCGCGTGATAGATTATATAACCGACAAATACGGGCGCGACAGAGTCAGCCAGATAGTCACGTTCGGTACGCTCGCCGCGCGCGCCGCGGTGAAGGACGTCGGGCGCGCGATGGGAATGTCCGTCGCGGATACCGACGCGGTCGCAAAGCTGATACCTCGCCGAATCACATCGGAAACCGAAGATGAAAACGGGGATCCGGACGAGGAGCTCGTCTGGGCGCGCTCGATCGCGGACGTGCTGAAATCAAAGGAGGGCGCGGAGCTGCGCGCCCGCTACGAGGAAGATCCGAAGGTCAGAACGCTTATCGACAACGCCATGTCGGTCGAGGGCAAACCGAGAAATATCTCGACACACGCCGCAGGCGTTATCATAACCGAAAAACCGGTGTGGGAATATGTTCCTCTCGCCGTCAGCGGCGATGTGACGCTTACGCAGTACGACAAAGATATGTCGGAGAAAGTCGGGCTCGTGAAGTTCGATATCCTCGGCATAAGCTATCTTTCATTGATCGCCGAAACTGAGCGTCAGATCCGCGAATACGATCCCGGCTTCGACGTTTCGCGCGTGCCGCTCGACGACAAAAAGACTTTCGAGCTTATAAGCTCCGGCGATACCGGCGGCGTTTTCCAGCTTGAGCGCGAGGGTATGAGGCGCGTGCTCATGCAGCTGCGCCCCAACTGCTTCGATGACGTGATCGCCGTCATCGCGCTATACCGTCCCGGTCCGATGAAGAACATACCGACGTTCATCGAGAACCGCCACGACCCTTCGCGTATCTCGTACGTTTCGGACAAGCTCGGACCGATACTCGACGTGACTTACGGCGTCATAGTCTATCAGGAGCAGGTGCTCCAGCTTTTCCGCACGGTCGCCGGTTATTCGTTCGGCCGCGCCGACGTCGTCAGACGTCTTATGAAGAAAGCCGACGCCGAGAAAATGAAACAGCAGCGCGACATATTCGTCAACGGCGAGGTAGAGGACGGAAAGATCGTTATCCCCGGCGCCGTTAGGCTCGGGATGAAGGCGGATGACGCCGACGAGCTGTTCTCGCAGATGGAATCCTTCTCCGGATACGCCTACAACAAGTCGCACGCGGCGTCGTACGCTTTTCTGACGTACCGCACGGCGTATCTGAAATGCCACTATTTCGCCGAATACATGTCCGCACTTCTGACGAACGTGCTCGGCAGCGTGGAGAAGACGTCCGAATATATAAGCGAATGCGCGAAGCGCGGCATAAAAGTCCTGCCGCCGGATATCAACGAGAGCGGCGTCAACTACCACGTCGTCAGAAACGAAAATACAAATACGAAGAATATAAGATTCGGACTTCTCGCGATTAAAAACGTCGGCGGCGTTTTCGTCTCGAAGATCATTGAAGAAAGAGAGAACGGAAAATTCGCGTCGCTGTCCGATTTCATACGCAGGATGGCGCCATACGACAGCAACCGCAAGCAGATCGAAGCGCTGATCAAGAGCGGCGCGTTCGATTGCTTCGGCGTATACCGAAGCAAAATGCTCGCCGTTTACGCGGAACTGCTGGAAAAGGAGCAAGCCGCCGCGAGAAAGAGCATGACCGGTCAGATAGACATGTTCTCGATGTCGGGCGGCGAGGAGATAAGGGGCGAGACCGATTACCCGGATATACCGGAATTTTCGTTTGCCGATCTGCTCAGCCTTGAAAAAGAGGCGACCGGATATTACTTTACCGGTCATCTGCTCGACGGTTACAAAAAGCACTGCGAGGTTCTGTCGCCTGCCGATATATCGACGATAGTATCGTCGTTCTCGGACGCCGACGGCGAGGAATGTGAATCGGAATACGACGGCAAAAAAGTCACGGTCTGCGGCATAATCACCCGCGTCACCGTCAAGAACACGAAAAAAGGCGACGACATGGCGTTCGTGACGGTCGAGGACAGATATGCCGAAATGGAGCTTATCCTGTTCCCGAAGGTGTACGAAAAATGCGCCGGGATACTTTCAAAGGATATGCCGGTGTGGGCGGTCGGCACTGTCAGCCGCCGCGAGGAGGAGACGGCGAAGCTGCTCTGCGATTCGCTTCTGCCGCTGATCCCGGACGGAAGATACGAAGAGCGCAGACCGGAGCCTCAGCCTCAGAAGCAGAGAAAAGGCGGGCGAATATTCGTCCGCGTCCCGTCGACCGACGAGGCGAAATATCCTCCGCTGACAAGGATCAAGGCGCTGTTCTCGGTATACGAGGGCGACGGCGCGGCAGAGGCAGCGTATCTTTACGACGCGGAGCGCGGCGAATATTTCCGCCATCCGGCGCCTGTCGAGATCACGGAAGGATTGCGTAAAGCCCTGTGCGATATATGCGGGGCAGACAACGTGCGCTGAGCCCGAATTCATATAAAATTTAAAATACTATATAGAAAAACCGCAGGTACGGTGTTAGAATAACAGAACAAGACAAATGACGTTTTCACTTTTTTCGGAGGTGATATTATAAACAAGTTTTTTGAGGGCGCGGGAAAAGTATTTTCTGCGATCGGCTCATTTTTCAAAAAAACGGTGCAGAGAATAAAGGATGCGCGCCGTAAAGCCGCGGAAAGACGCGCGAAGCGCGACGAGAAGCGCGGATATCATATCTACTGGGGCAAAGCGCTGAGACGCGCGCTGTCGCTGTCGCTGCATTTTGCCGCGAGGCTCCTGTCCTATATATTGAATATAATAATCACCGTGCTCGTCATCGGTATAATCACCGCGATGATCTGCGGGATCGTTTTCGTGTTTTATCTCAAGAACAACATCGATCCGACGCTCGACGTCGATATTCTGAGAACCGAGCAGGACGGCACGACGATGTTCTTCTATATCGACGAGGAAGGGAACGAAGTCGAGCTCGAAGACGAGCGCATCCACGGCGGTGAAAACCGCATCTGGGTATCCGTGCACGACGTGCCCAAACACGTGATCGACGCGTTCGTCGCGATCGAGGACCACAGATTCTGGGATCATCAGGGCGTCGACTGGTACAGAACGCTCGGCGCCGTACAGAACTTCCTGTTTTCGTCCGGATCATTCGGCGGCTCGACTATAACGCAGCAGCTCGTCAAGAACATCACGGGAGACGACGAGTATTCGATACAGCGAAAAGTACAGGAGATGTTCCGCGCGCTGTATCTCGAACAGAAACTCGATAAAACGGAGATACTTGAATATTATCTGAATACGATATATCTGTCGCAGGGGTGCTACGGCATTAAGACCGCGGCGAAAACGTATTTCAACAAGGAGGTACAGGAGCTGACGCTCGTCGAAGGCGCGGCATTGGCTTCGATAATCAAATATCCCACGAAATACGACCCGATCCAGAACCCGGAATACAACCTCGAACGCCGCAACACCGTTCTTAAAACGATGCTCCAGTACGGCAAGATAACCGAGGAGGAGTTCGAGGAAGCGTGGGACGAACCGCTTGACATCTATACGCCTCCCAAAAACACGGAGGAAGAGAAATCGACGGCGCACGTATCGTCAGACTATATCGACGCGGTCATCGAAGACCTCATCGCCGATATAATGGAGATGAATCACGTAACGCGCGAGATCGCCTCCAACCTCGTGTTCTCGAGCGGCTACCGCGTGTATATCTGCATGGATCATAAAGTGCAGAGCATACTTGAAGAATGCTATAAAGACGACAGCATATTCCCGAAACAGAAAAAGAATTCGGTAATACAGCCTCAGTCCGCGATGGTCGTATGCGACCCGTACACCGGCGACTGCCTCGGCATCATCGGACGCCGCGGAGAAAAGACGCAGAGCAGGATCCTGTGCCTTGCGACGCAGGCGAAGAGATCGCCCGGTTCGTCGATCAAACCGCTGTCGACTTACGGTCCGGCGCTCGATCTCGGGCTCATAACCTGGGGCTCGGTTTACGACGATATGCCGGTCTCAAAGGTCAACGGAAAGGCATGGCCGCAGAACGTCAACTTCGACAATCAGGGCTTAGTCAACATCAGATACGCGGTCGAACAGTCGCTTAACACGGTCGCAGTCAAGGTCATGATGAAGGTCACGGTCGAGCGGTCGTATCAGTATCTGCTGAAGCTCGGCATCAAGAACCTCGTTGAATCGTATACGAATTCCAGAGGCATGACGATGTCCGACATCAATATAGCGCCTCTTGCGCTCGGCGCCACGACGATAGGTCTTACGGTGCGCGAGATGGCGAGCGCGTATACCACTTTTACCAACGGCGGTATCCACAACAAGAGCAGGACGTATACGAAGGTCCTCGACTCGCAGGGCAACGTCGTCATCGACAACAAACTTCAGGGAACGCTCGTATTCAGCGCTTCGACCTGCACGCTGATGACGAAGCTGATGGAAGAGGTCGTCCAGTATCACGTCAGAAGAAACGAGATGGACATCACGGATTACACCGCGTGCGCCGGCAAGACCGGTACGTCGATGTACGAGTTCGACAGATGGTTCTGCGGATTCACGCCGTACTACGTCGGAGCGGTCTGGTACGGCTACGTTGAGAACGCGCCGCTGGATGGAGGACCGAACCCGAGCATGTTCGTATTTGACAGGATCATGGTACGGTTGCATCAGGATCTTTACGACAAGGCGAAAGCCGAGGGGACACAGCTGATACAGAACTTCGAGCAGGCGGGCGACATCGTGACGTGTCTGATCTGCAAGGATTCCGGACAGCTCTATAATCCCGAGACCTGCGGCAGAGACGAGCGCGGCGGCAGATCCGAGGTCGGCTACTACGTGAACGGCACGCAGCCGACGACGTACTGCAGCAGCCACGTGATACTGACGTACTGCTCGGATTCGAAGAAACTCGCAAACGAGTACTGCCCGCACACGTACGAGGTCTGCCGCGTGCTCAACGCGGAAAGGGATTACAGCCTGACGTACGACGTGGAGGATTATTATTACGTCGTGCGGCCTTCGGTCTTGTCGTACTGTCAGATCCACAACGAGCTGTATGAGCCGCCGTACGATCCGGAAGGCGAACCTTATTAAAAAAGTACTTGACATTTTGTAAATAATGTTGTATAATTAAAAAAGAATTGCATATTGTGCTGATCAGGAGGAGTATTTCCCGTATGAAAATCAAAAGAATCGTAACGACGTTGCTTGCGGCCGTCATGGTGATGATATCGATCACGTCATGCGTCGGCAACGGAAGCAATTACAGCGATGCTAACGCGTACGTATCAGTGTACGTGTACGGTATGAACAATAAAACGCTTTACAGCGCGGACGGCGTAAGAGTTGCGCCGCAGGATCCGTACGAGGAAGAGGAGACGACCGCGGGCGGACTTCTCACCGAGGAAGCCGCGCGTCAGCGCTACCGCACAAAGCCCACCGGCATGCTCGCGCTTGAAGTCGTCGTCAGGAACAAGGACAAAAACGCGGAGCTCCCCACCGTTGTCATTTCGCAGTTCAACGGAGAGATCGAATACACGCTTGACAGCGTGAACGGAAACACCGCCGGCAAGCTCTCCACTTCAAACGATATATATGAATGGGTATTCACCATCAACGGCGAAGTAGCCGATCCGTTCACCGCGGATCTTCACAACTACGACCTGCTCAAATTCCAGCTTCTGGAAAAGACGGAGCGCAACTTCTTCGTAAAGTTCGCCATTTCCAACGGCGCCGACACGATACTGTCGGAAACGCAGTACAACGTATTCGGCAACAAACCCGAGCTCACGATAGCAAAGTGCCTGCAGACAAAATACATCAACGAAAAAGATGAGGAAGTCAAACCTCTGCTGGACGAATTCAACATGACTCTGTCGGAAGACGGCCGCCGCGTGGTCAAGATCGGTAATCTTGAAAACGACGAAGAGCACCGCTGGGTCTGCATCATGGGCGAGGAGTACGGTGACGAAGAGGACGAAGAGGCGATCGAGATCATAATCAACGATCTGAGCGACACTCTGATAAGCGAGAAGGACGTTATAACCTTCGATTACCGCGAGTTCAAGAGCGAGAGCACCGACACGGATGAGGCGATGACCGCCGAAGAGCAGCCCGCCGAATAATAAAGGCAAGCAAACAAAGCTCGGACGGTATGAATACCGCCCGGGCTTGTTTTGAGTTATATCAGGAGACGAAATGTCAATGAAAGAAGAAAAGAAGAAGGTCACCAGGACCGCGCTGCGCGAGATCGCGCTCCGTCTGCTGTTCGGTTACACTTTCAACACCGAGAACGACGGGGAGGCGCTTGAGGATTATTACAACGCGGCGCTTCAATCTGTCGGATACGAGGACGATCCGTACGTGCGTACCGTGTTCTTCGGCGTCGTACACGACGTGCAGCAGCTTGACGGCACGATTTCCGAATACGCCGTCGGCTGGAAACTCGGCAGGATATCGCGCATGTCTCTTTCGATCATGCGGCTTTGCTTATACGAGGCGGAGCATATCGACGACGTCCCGGTCGCGGTCGCGATAAACGAGGCGGTTGAGCTGGCGAAAAAGTACGACACGGAAGCCGCGCCGGCGTTCATCAACGGCATCCTTAACGCCGCGCTGAAAGACAAGGAAAAAACGGAATGAGCGTGACCGTGCTCGGCATCGATACGAGCAATTATACGACGTCACTGGCCGTCTGCCGCGACGGCGTGATAATCGAGAATATCAAACTGCCGCTGCCTGTAAAAGACGGCGGCGTCGGTCTGCGTCAGAGCGACGCGGTGTTTGCCCACACGGTAAATCTGCCGCGCGCGTATGAGCGGCTTACGACCGATCTGTCGACGGTTTCTGCGGTCGGATACAGCGACAGGCCGAGAAACGTTGAAGGCTCGTACATGCCGTGCTTTCTGTGCGGAGAAGCGTCAGCCGCGGCGGTCGGCCGGGCGCTGAAAGTCCCGGTCTATACCTCATCGCATCAGGAAGGACATATAAAAGCGGCGGTCTATTCGTCAAAAATGCCCGATACCGGGCGGTTTTACGCGTATCATCTGTCCGGCGGCACGTTTGAACTTCTGAAAGTTACAAAAAACGGCGCATCCTACGACTGCGAGATCAAGGGCGGAACGCTTGACGTTACGGCCGGTCAGATAATCGACCGCGTCGGCGTCATGCTCGGGCTCCCGTTCCCGTGCGGCAGGCGCATCGACGAACTTGCGGCGGGCTTCACTGGAAAGATGCCGCAGATTAAGATCAGTGTTAACGGCTGCAGATGCAATCTTTCCGGGGTGGAGAACAAGGCGAAGAAGCTGATCGACGGCAAAGAGCCGCCCGAATTCGTTGCCGCGTATATAATCGAATACATAAAACGGACCGTCGCCGCGATGACAGATAACGCTTTACACGATGAAAATCTGCCGGTCCTGTTTTCCGGCGGAGTATCGTCTAACTCTATGCTGAGAAAGTATTTTACTGAAAAATACGGCGCGTATTTCGCGGAGCCGGCGTTCTCGGCGGACAACGCCGCGGGGACGGCTCTCATAACTTACGACAGGTTTATAAATGGATAAAAGAACGATGACCGTAACTGAGCTTACGGAAATAATCAAATTGACGATAGACAACTCGCCGTATCTCGGCAGCGTCGCGGTAAGCGGAGAGATCTCGAACTTCAATCACCATTTCGCGAGCGGGCATATGTACTTCACGCTGAAGGACGCCGGCGCGCAGCTCAAATGCGTGATGTTCAGATTCCAGAACGTCAATCTGCGGATGAAGCCGGAAAACGGCATGAAGGTGCTGTGCACCGGAAGGATAAGCGTATATCCGCAGGACGGCAGATATCAGTTGTACGTCAGCGACATCATCCCGGACGGGATCGGCGCGCTGTATATAGAAGCCGAGCGGATAAGGAAAAAGCTTGAAGCGGAAGGGCTGTTTTCGGAAAAACTGAAAAGACCTCTGCCGCAGTATCCGCAGAAGATCGGCGTGATAACCTCGCAGACCGGCGCCGCGGTGAGGGACATAATCAACATTGCGACGAGCCGCTATCCGCTTTGCGAGCTTTCGGTCTATCCCGCGTCAGTGCAGGGAGCGGCGGCGGTCAAAACGCTCGTCGACGGCATCTCGTATTTCAATACGAAAGAACACGTCGACGTGATCATAATCGGCCGCGGCGGCGGATCGATAGAGGATCTGCAGCCGTTCAATACCGAGGAGGTCGCCTACGCCGTGCGCGGCTCGCAGATACCGGTGATCTCAGCGGTAGGGCACGAGACGGATTTCACCGTCTGCGACTTTGCCGCGGACGTGCGCGCGTCCACGCCCTCTCACGCCGCCGAATTGTCGACGCCTGACAAAGCCGCGCTGAAGCATAAACTTTCAGCACAGCGTGACGCGATGATCGCGTCGGTCAACAAGACGCTGACGGCGCAGAGGACGAAGCTCGAGCGCATGCGGACGTCGCGCGCGCTGACGTCGCTTGACAACTTCATAGCGGACAGACGCGTTTCACTCGATTCGGTGAGCACGCGTATCGCAGATAAACTGAATATAATACGGCTGAGGCGGAAAAAGGATTTCGAGACGGCGGCGGCAAAGCTTCAGGCGTCGAGCCCACTTCGCGTTCTGGCAAACGGATATGCATACGTTGAGAAGGACGGCAGGCGCGGAACGTGCGCCGCGGAGCTTTCCGCAGGCGACAGGATAAAGATTACGATGAAGGACGGCACGGTCAGCTCGACCGTAGACGAGGTGTTTTTGAATGAAAAATGATGAGATGAGTTTTGAAGAAATGACCGCGCGCATCAACGAGATTGTCGCGCTGCTCGAAAACACGAATACTCCGCTCGACAAGTCGCTCTCGCTTTTTGAAGAAGGCGTGACGCTTATCAAAAAAGCGAACGGGATACTCGACGACGCGCAGAAGAAAGTAAAGATGCTGACAGAGGAAGAAGTGAAATGAGCATCGAAGAAAAACTGAAGGAATATAACGTAAAAGTCAACGCGCGTCTCGGCGAGCTCCTTTCAAATTACGATCCCGATTACCCGGTCATAACCGAGGCGATGGGATACAGCGTGAAAAACGGCGGCAAAAGGATCAGACCTTTTATGACGCTGCTGTTTTCCGAGCTTTGCGGCGCGGACCGTTTTGACAGCCGCGCCCTCGATTTCGCGTGCGCGCTCGAATGCGTACATACGTACTCGCTCATACATGACGATCTGCCGTGCATGGACAACGACGATCTGAGGCGCGGAAAACCGACGAACCATAAGGTATTCGGTGAAGCGACGGCGACGCTCGCCGGCGACGGACTTCTGACGTACGCTTTTGAGATAATCGCCGATTCCGGCGCGACGGATAAAGCCAAAGTCTCAGCCATTAAGGCTCTGTCGGAGCTTGCCGGCTACAAAGGCATGGTCGGCGGTCAGGTCATGGATATGATCGGTGAGAGCAAGCCGCTCGACCGTCGCGAATACGAGAAAATGAACGCACTGAAGACCGGCGCGCTGCTGCGCTGCACGGCGAGGCTCGGACTTTCCGCCGCCGGATGCGAAGACGCGGAGACTTACCGTCTTTGCGATGAATATTGCGCGTGCGTGGGCTGGGCGTTCCAGATCAGAGACGACATACTTGACGTCATAGCGGATCAGAGCGAATTCGGAAAGCCTGTCGGCTCGGACGAAAAAAACGGCAAGACGACGGTTTTATCGTATATGACGCTCGAGGAAGCCCAGAATCTCGCCGCACAGCTGACGAATAAGGCGAAATCGGCGCTTGAAAAGTTCGGCAGACGCGCAGCGGAACTGTGCGAGCTTGCGGATTTTCTGCTTCATAGACGGAAATAAGACTTATTTTTTGAAAATTTATTCGTTTTTTTGCATTTTTATCTTGCATTTACTGAAAAGTGTTGTATAATATAAAAGACGGTGCAGTATCCTAGTTTGAGAGAAGCCGTTTGAGGACGGGCCTAAAAATCCGTCAAAGGGCATATCGATGAAGCTCCTTGTGCTTGCTTCTTACGCCCAGTTTGGGGTGGGTGCTGGGAGATAGGTCTGAGGGCGTGCCGCAACGGCATGCGGTGGCGACCCTCTTACCATGGAGGCCTTTGCTTGTGGTATTGACGTACATGCGAAGACATATTACGGGCAGAGGATTAAACCTATCACGCGGTGCGTGTTGCTGTGGATAGCGTAGCCTGCCTTGAGTGGTTCCGGCGAATTCGGGAACAAAGCAGCGGTGCCTTGGCCGGGCGCCTTCTGTTATCGCCTGATGAAACCGTCGCTGCAAAAGAGGCTAAAACGGCTGACCTCTCGATCGGGGAAATCCCCTAGGCTGTTTATTTTTAATTAAATATGGCAGACTGCGGATTGCAGTGCGGAAATCACAAGGCAATCGAGTCCCCGTGACGGCGACGCACGGTCTTCTCCCGTAAAGGGAAACCGCCGATCGGTAACGAGAGGTGGGAGATGCGGAAATCGTACTCGACCTCATACCGCAAGGTTTACGCAGTCTGTTACCGTCCCTGTATTTGAAAGGAATTTGTTTTGGATAAACGTGAAGATACACCTCCGCGAAGTACGCAGGAACAGACAGAGCAGGAAGTAAAACAGGAAAAAAGAATAAAAAAGAAAAAGAACAAGCCGAAAGGCGCGTTGAACTGGAAATGGGCTTTCAAGGCGGCGCTGATAAGCATCGCCATCTCGGTACTTATGACGCTTCTGTCGACGGAAGTGCTCGAAAAGCTCAATCTGGCGGTCGCTTTCGTTATTCTTTTTCTTTTCGTACTTATAAACATCCTGTTCGATATAGTCGCGATATCGATCACGACAGCGGATATTAAACCGTTCGTTTCGATGTCGGCGCGCCGCTTGAAGGCCGGCAACATGGGGGTTTATCTCATCAAAAACGCCGAAAAGATGACGAATATCTGCGCCGACGTAATCGGTGATATCGCGGGCGTCGTTTCCGGTGCGACCGGCACGGCGATAATAGTCAAGTTGTTTACCGACCCCGATTCGGAGTTTTTCGGAAACCTCATCATAACCTCGCTGATCGCCGGCATTACCGTCGGCGGCAAGGCGCTCGGTAAATCCATCGGGATGAATTACAGCTACAATATCGTTTACGGCGCGGCAAAAGTGCTGAGCATCTTCTCCCGCCGCAAATCGAACGAACACAAGGATACGAAATAATGCAGAGAGCAGACAAACTGCTGTTTGAAAAAGGGCTTGCCAAAAGCCGCAGCGCGGCTCAGTCGCTCATAGCGGAGGGAAATGTGTTCGCATCCGGACGCCGCGTTTACAAGCCGTCGGAGCTTTTGCCGGAGGATTGCGAGCTTACAGTCACAGAGATCCCGAGATACGTAAGCCGCGGCGGACTCAAACTGGCTCACGCGCTCGATCATTTCGGCATCGACGTATCAGGAGACGTCTGCGCCGACGTAGGCGCGTCGACCGGAGGCTTTACCGACTGTTTGCTTCAGCACGGCGCCGTAAAAGTCTACTGCATCGACAGCGGCCACGGCCAGCTCGATCAAAAACTCATAAACGACGCCAGAGTCGTCAATATCGAAGGCTTTAACGCGCGCACGCTGGACGGCGGCATTTTGGGCGAGCGGTGCGACACGGCCGTCATGGACGTATCGTTCATCTCGCAGACGCTGCTTCATAAAAACGTTTACGCGATCCTGAAGGACGGCGGCAAATTCATATCGCTGATAAAGCCCCAGTTCGAAGCGGGGCGTGAAAATATCGGAAAGCACGGTATCGCCGACCCGGCTTGCCGTGACGACGTTATAAATAAAGTCGTCGCGTCAGCCGCCGCGTGCGGCTTCGAGCATATCGGCACGACCGGTTCGCCGATCAAAGGCGGCGACGGAAACGTCGAGTTCATCGCGTATTTCATCAAACGGGAACAGTCCTGAATTTTTATATATCACGGAGGCGGATTTGAAAAGATTTGCCGTGATCCCGAATCTGTATAAAGATCCGGATCTGAAAATAACCGAAAAAATAAAAAAGACGCTGGCGTCCGGCGGGATCGGCGCGGACGTTATCGCGGAATACGGCACCGACAGACTCAAGGGATACGACTGCGCCGTCGTCCTCGGCGGCGACGGAACGATCCTCGACGTCGCGAAAAAAGCCGCGGTCTGCGGCGTTCCTGTCGCGGGGATCAACCTCGGCAGAGTCGGCTATCTGTCGTCCGTCGAGCCTGACGGCATAGAAAAACTGCTCGAGATAGGCGACGGCAGCCACTACAGCGAACGCATGATGCTCTCGCTTTTATATCGCGGCGAAGAGTATACCGCCTTAAACGACTTTGTCGTCTCCGAAGCGCGAGCCGCGCGTATGATCTCCGTCGACGTCAAAGCGCACGGGCTTCCCGCGTACGAGTACTGCTGCACGGCGCTGATATTCTCCACGCCTACCGGCAGCAGCGGCTACAACGTATCCGCCGGCGGTCCGGTGCTCGATCCCGAGCTGCATTGCACGGTCGTGACGCCCGTGTGTCCGCATACCGGCGCGTCATGCAGCTTCGTATACGGAGGCGAAACGGAATTCGCGCTGACAAACGCCTCGTCGCCCGACAAGACGGTGATGATCTCATCCGACGGAGCGCTCGATCTGCCGTTTTCGCTGGGCGAAACGGTCACCGTGCGCAAGAGCCCATATAAAGTCAGGCTCATCAGATTCGACGACGAGCCGTTCACAAAAACACTGCTTAGAAAAATGAAAATATGATCCGGAGCCGCAAATGAACAATAATGGTATCAAAACAAAAAAGGTAAGACAGGCGAAAATCCTTGAAATAATCGGAAAATACCGCATATCGACGCAGGACGAGCTTGCGGAGCATCTGCGCCGCGAAGGCTTTGAATCAACACAGGCGACGGTCTCGCGCGATATAAGAGAACTCCAGCTGCTCAAATCCGCCGACGGTAACGGCGAATACGTTTATACCGCGCCTGACGTCGGATCGAGCGCCGCGGGAAGCAAATACGCAAGAGTCCTCGCGGACGCGGTCACCGGGACCGCGATCGCCTCGAACCTGCTCGTGATCAGGACTTACGCCGGAATGGCGAACGCCGCCTGCGCCGCGATCGACACTATGGGGTGGCCGCAGGTCGTGGGCTCTATCGCCGGTGACGACACGATATTCATCGCCTGCCCGTCGCAGGACGATGCAGTCGAATTGTCGGGAATACTGAAAGAAATCATAACACAATGACGGGAGACCGATATGCTCGTTTCGCTTCATATTGAAAACGTAGCGACGATAAAAGCCGTAGATATCGAATTCGACTACGGCTTTACCGTATTGTCCGGAGAAACGGGCGCCGGTAAATCAATAATCATAGACTCGGTCAATCTTCTTCTCGGGGACAAGTCGAACCGCGACCTTATCAGGTCAGGCGAGACGACAGCTTCCGTGACCGCTGTCTTTACGGCTTTGTCGGATAAGAAGATCAGAATGATCGAGGAGAACGGCATCCCATGCGACGGCGAGCTTTCCGTTTACCGCGAGATAGGCGTGAACGGCAGGAGCCTCATCAAATGCAACGGCAGGAGCGTGCCGGCGTACTCGCTCCGTGCGATCATGAAGGAACTGATCACGATACACGGTCAGAATTCTTCGTCGTCGCTGCTCGACGAGGATACGCATCTCGAACTTCTCGATTCATACGCGGAAGACGAAGCACTGCTCACCGATTACCGGAAGAGCTTCGACGAGTTGAACGACGCCGTGAACGAACAGAGATCGCTTATAATGGACGAGCGTGAGAAACAGCGCCTGACGGACGATCTGAACCGTCAGATCGGCGAGATCGAAGATGCTTCGCTGAAAGACGGAGAAGAGGACGAGCTGCTCGCCGCAAAGACGAGGATAAAGAACCTTGAGCAGACGGCGAAATACGTCAAGTCCGTTTACAGAAATCTTTATCACAGCGAAAAATCGCCGTCGGCGTGCGAACGTATCGATGCCGCGATTAACGCGCTGACTTCGTTAAACGAAACGGAGCAGAGCGAAAAGATCGCTTCGCAGATCACAAAGCTCGACGGTTTCAGATACGAGATAGAGGATATAGCCGAGACGACGCGCGAACTGCTCGACGGTATCGGCGAGGATCCCGCGGAAACGCTCGACGCGATCGAGACGAGACTTACCCTGATAAACCGCCTGAAACGCAAATACGGCGCGGATATCGCGGAAATACTGGCGTATCACGCACAGCTGAAAGATAAATTGAAAAGCATAAAGGAAGCCGACGGCAGGATCGCCGAGCTGTCCGATATAATAAAGAAGAAAAAGGCGGAGGCGCTCGCAAAAGCGGCAATCCTGACGGAGGCGAGAAAAACGGCCGCGGCAGCGCTCGGAAAAGCCGTTTCGGATGAGCTGAAATATCTCGATCTGCAGAAAGTCAGATTCGAAATATCGGTGGCGCTGAAAAAACAGCTTTCATCGGACGGCGCGGACAGCGTCGTATTCATGGCGGCGACGAACACCGGCGACGAGATGAAGCCGATCGACCGTATCGCGTCGGGCGGCGAGATGTCGCGCATAATGCTCGCGATAAAAAGTGTTTTCGCCGGCAAGGACGATATAGATACCGTCATATACGACGAAGTCGACGCCGGCATTTCCGGCGCCACGTCCGAGCGGATCGGCGACAGACTACACAAGTCTGCCGATGGATGCCAGGTCATAGCCGTGACGCATTCCGCACAGGTCGCGTCGTGTGCCGACAGCCACATACTCATATACAAGGCTGACGTCGGCGGAAGGACGCAGACGTTCTGCCGGACACTTGACAGAGAAGAGCGCATAAACGAGCTTGCGCGTATCATCGGCGGCGTTCAGATAACGCGGAATGTCATGGAAACGGCCGCAGAAATGATCAAGGATAAAGATAACAAACCGAAAGGAATACAATGATATGACTTTATACGAAGAACTCGTCGCCCGCGGACTGATAGCCCAGGTGACGAACGAGGAAGAGATCAAAAACATGATAAACGAGGGGAAGGCGACGTTCTACATCGGTTTCGACTGCACTGCGGACAGCCTTACCGCCGGACATTTCATGGCACTGACTCTGATGAAAAGGCTCCAGCTCGCGGGCAACAAGCCGATCGCGCTGATAGGCGGCGGCACGACGATGATAGGCGACCCGTCAGGCCGTACCGATATGCGTAAAATGCTCACGCGACAGGACATAGATCACAACGCCGAATGCTTCAGGCGTCAGATGGAGCGTTTCATAGAATTCGGCGAGGGCAAGGCGACGATGGTAAACAACGCCGACTGGCTGCTCGATCTGAATTACGTGGAGCTTTTGCGTGAGGTTGGCGCGTGCTTTTCCGTCAACAACATGCTCCGCGCGGAATGCTACAAGCAGAGGATGGAGCGCGGCCTGAGCTTCTTTGAATTCAACTACATGATAATGCAGTCGTACGACTTCTACTACCTGTTCAAGAATTACAACTGCAATATGCAGTTCGGCGGCGACGACCAGTGGAGCAATATGCTGGGCGGCACCGAGCTTATAAGAAAGAAACTCGGAGCTGACGCTCACTGCATGACGATCACGCTTCTGACCGATTCAAACGGCAAAAAGATGGGCAAGACCGCGGGCAACGCCGTATGGCTCGATCCCGAAAAGACGTCGCCTTACGACTTCTTCCAGTACTGGAGAAACGTCGACGACGCGGACGTCATAAAATGCATGAAGATGCTCACCTTCATACCGCTCGATCAGATAGCGGAGTACGAGAAGTGCGAAGGAAGCGAATTGAATAAAGTCAAGGAAGTTTTGGCGTATCATCTGACCGAGATGGTCCACGGCAAAGAAGAAGCCGACAAAGCGCTTGAAGCGGCAAGATCCGTTTTCGCCGGCGGCGCGGCGGCGGATATGCCAACGACCGAGCTTACCGAAGCCGATTTCGCAAACGGCTGCATCACCGTCATAGATATGCTCGTAAAATCGGGCCTTGCGCCGTCTAAAGGCGAGGCGAGACGTCTGATACAGCAGGGCGGCGTGATGATCGGCGACGACAAGGTGACGGACGTATATAAGTCCGTAATGCTTGACGAGGTCAAAGCCGGCGTGATACTCAAAAAAGGAAAGAAAATATTCCAGAAATTCACCGTTTGATAAGATCCGGATCCCGTAGGATACAAGGTAATAAAAAGAATTATCCGGCATAATATATACCGTATGAATTGTATGGAGGTATATTATGCCGGATTTTACTACGCTCGATCAGTTAAAGGAAAGGGAAGTGATAAACGTTTGTGACGGCAGACGGCTCGGAAACGTCAGCGACGCGCGGCTTGACCTCGACACTGGCAGACTGACCGCACTGATCGTGCCGGGAGAATGCAATTTTCTCGGAATAAGCAAAGGCGACGATATACTGATCCCGTGGGGTTGTATCGAGAGGATCGGGCCGGATATCATACTCGTTCGGTGCGACGGCGAGTATATCAAATGTCCGAGGCAGAAGAAGAGGCTCTTCAAATTGTAAATTTTATGTAAATACGGGTTTTTATTATAAAAACCTATTGAAAAATAATAAAAAATATGGTATAGTGTTTCGGCTTTGGCGGAAACTGCACCCGCCGGCTGAAAATAAAAAATCCGCACGCGGGACAACGTCATGCATCAGGTCCGTTTTACGGTCAAACAGACGCCGCGGAGGAAAAAAACCTGAGGAGGAATAAAAAAATGGCAGTAGTAACCATCAAGCAGCTGCTTGAAGCAGGCGTCCATTTCGGACATCAGACCAGAAGATGGAACCCCAAAATGAAGGAATACATCTTCACGGAAAGAAACGGTATTTACATCATAGACCTTGCAAAGACCGTTAAGAAATTCGAGGAAGCTTATATGTTCGTCAGAGAGCTTTCCGAAAACGGCGGCACGCTCCTTTTCGTCGGCACCAAGAAGCAGGCGGCCGACGCCATTAAAGAAGAAGCCACCAGATGCAACATGTTCCACGTCAACGTACGCTGGCCGGGCGGCATGCTCACCAACTACAAGACGATAAAGAAGAGCATCGCAAGACTTGAAAAGCTCGAACAGATGCAGGCCGACGGCACCATCAATCTTCTCCCGAAGAAAGAAGCCGCCAAGATCTCCAAAGAGATCGACGAACTGCAGAAGAACTACGGCGGTATCAAGAACATGACCGAGCTTCCGTCCGCTATATTCATAGTCGACCCGAAGAAGGAAAGAAACGCCGTTCTCGAAGCGAAGAAACTCGGTATCCCGGTGATCGCCATCATCGATACCAACTGCGACCCCGATGACGCCGATTACGTCATCCCCGGCAACGACGACGCCATCAGAGCGATCAAACTCATCAGCTCCGTACTGGCCGACGCCGTTATCGAAGGCAGACAGGGCGAGCAGAACGCCGAGGCAGAGGAAGTCAAGCCCGAGGCTGAGGCTCCCGAGCAGGCAGAAGAATAAGAAAGGCAGGATAGTAAAATGGCTAATTTCACAGCTAAAGACGTTGCGAATCTCCGCGCCAAGACCGGCTGCGGCATGATGGACTGCAAAAAGGCTCTCGTAGACGCCGAAGGCGATTTCGATGAAGCCATAAAGATCCTTCGTGAAAAAGGACTTGCGGCCGCGGTCAAAAAGGCTGACAGAATAGCGGCGGAAGGCGTCGTTGACATACTCGTCTCCGACGACGGGAAGACGGCCGTTATGATCGAAGTCAACTCCGAGACCGACTTCGTCGCGAAGAACGCATCGTTCCGCGAATTTGTAAAAGATATAGAAAAGACCATTCTCGAAAACAGACCCGCGTCCGTCGAAGAGCTTCTCAAGCTCCCGCTCGCCGGTTCCGAGTTCACGGTCGAAGCGACCCTTAAGGACAAGATCTACACGATAGGCGAGAACATGAACATCCGCCGCTTCGTGATAGTCGACGGCAACGTCAGCACCTACATCCACGGCGGCGGCGTCACCGGCGTTATCGTCAGCATGGACTGCGAAGACGGCGCTGATTACGCGGAAGTCGGACACAACGTATGCCTCCAGGTAGCTTCGATGAACCCGCTTTATCTTGACAAAGCCGACGTTCCCGCCTCCGTCATCGAGGCTGAGACCGAGATCATCGTCGCTCAGATAAAGAACGATCCGAAGAACGCCAACAAGCCCGAGAACATCATCAGAGAAAAGATGATCCCCGGCAGAATAGAGAAGTACTACGATACCAACTGCCTCAACCTCCAGTCCTACGTAAAGGACGACGATCTCACCGTTGCGAAATACGTTGAGAGCGCTGCAAAGGAGCAGGGCAAGGCTATGAAGATAGCAAGCTTCGTAAAGTACGACAAGGGCGAAGGCCTGCAGAAGAGAGAGGACGATTTCGCAGCAGAGATCGAAAAGCTCGTCAAGAAGGACTGACCTTGTAAAAGTATCCCGTTCGACGTCGAGCGGGATACTTTTTTCATGTTTTATGACGCCGGTCCATTGTTTTTACACTAAGGTCTTTACAAATTCATAAAATGAGTTTAATATATATTATGTATAAATAGGACAGGACGGTGCAGCTGAAAATGGAGTATAAGTACAAAAGGATCATATTGAAATTATCGGGCGAGGCGATGTCCGAAAAGCGCGGCGGAGAGATCGTCAATCCGTTTGACACGCAGTTTCTGCACACGATGGTATCGGTCATCGGAAAGCTTGTTGAAGACGGTGTCCAGGTCGGTGTCGTGACCGGCGGCGGAAACGTATTCAGAGGCGCGTCGGCAAAAGAGTTCACGCGTGCGCGTGCCGACGACATGGGCATGCTCGTCACTATGCTCAACAGCCTTGCGGTCGAAAACCTGCTCAACAAAGAAGGCGTGAAGGCCGTAACGCTTTCCGCCGTTGAAATGAACAAGGTCGCGCAGCTGTTCACGAAAGAGCGCGCCGAGGAGTACTTCTCAAAGGGATACGTCGTTATAATCGGCGGCGGTACCGGAAACCCGTATTTCTCAACGGATACGGCGGCGGTGCTCCGCGCCTGCGAGGTCAACGCCGACGCGGTGTTCCTCGCGAAGAACGTCGACGCGGTCTACAACGCCGATCCCATAAAGGTCCCCGACGCCGTAAGATACACCGAGATAAGCTGCCACAGGCTTGTCGACGATATGCTCGGCGCGATAGATCTGACGGCTTCGATGATAGCGCTTAACGCAAAGATGCCGATGGTGCTGTTCTCGCTGAAAGATCCGGACAATATACTCAAAGCCGCACGCGGAGAACCCGTCGGCACAACGATAACAACAGAGTAAAGGAGATAAAGAAATGAAACTTGACAACAAACCTTATGAGGAAAAAATGGGCAAGACCCTGGCGCAGCTCCAGTACGAGCTGTCGACGATAAGAGCCGGCAGAGCCAATCCCGCCGTGCTCGATAAAGTAACGGTCGATTATTACGGCGCACCCACGAAGATATCTCAGCTGGCGACTGTCACGGTCACAGACGCGCGTACGATAGCGATATCTCCCTGGGACGGATCTATGCTCAAGAAGATCGAGAAGGCGATACAGACGTCGGATATAGGCATCAACCCGTCAAACGACGGTAAAGTGCTCCGCCTTGTATTCCCGCAAGTCACCGAGGAGACGAGAAAACAGCTGACGAAGCAGATCTCCAAGATGGGCGAGGAAGCGAAAGTCGCAGTGAGAAACATCCGCCGCGATGCGAACGACAAGAGCAAGGCGATGAAAAAGAATTCCGAGATGACCGAGGACGAGCAAAAGCAGTCCGATAAGTCGATCCAGGAGCTCACCGACAGATTCATCAAGGATATCGACGCCGCCACCGCAAAGCGCAGCGCGGAGATAATGGAAGTCTGATGGAGGACTGCCCGGTCAGGCATATCGCCTTTATAATGGACGGTAACGGCAGATGGGCAAAAAAGCGCCTTTTGCCGCGCGAATACGGCCACAAAGTCGGCGCCGAGGTATTCGAGAAGATAGTAGGGTACTGCAGCGATATCGGCATAAACGCCGTGACCGTCTACGCTTTTTCAACGGAAAACTGGAAAAGACCGAAGCACGAGATTGAAGCGATCTTCGGTCTGTTTTCCGATTATATCGACAACAGGACCGAGACGCTGATGAAGAAAAACGTACGTCTTGTGTTTATCGGTGACCGGAGCGTGTTTTCCCCGGATCTGAGAAAGCGTATGGAAGCCGTCGAAAATAAGACGATAAATAACGAAAAACTGCTGTTCGTCGCGATAAACTACGGCGGGCGCAGTGAGATCTGTCACGCCGTGAACGAACTGATCGCGGAAGGCGCGACGGAGGTGAGTGAAGAGGATATCACCGCTCACATGTACACAAAGCTCGCGCCGGATCCCGATCTGATAGTAAGGACCGGCGGGGAGTACAGACTGTCGAATTTTCTTCTCTGGCAGTCGGCTTATTCCGAGATTTACGTTACCGATACTCTCTGGCCCGATATGACGAACGAAGACGTGGACCGGGCTCTTAACGAATTCAAAAGGAGAAACAGACGGTTCGGCGGGCTCTGATCCGTCGCCGTGAACGGTTGTTTTGAAAAACGAGAAAACGAAAAGGATAATATCCGGGATCATTATCGTTGTAATAACGTTCCCGCTGCTGTTTTTCACGCATACGCTCGCGCTGACCGTGTATATGCTGTTCGTGGCAACGGTAGGCGTTTTCGAGCTTCTGCGCTGTCTGAAGCTCGATAAATGGTACGTGATCGTGCCCGCGGAATGCCTGACGGTCGCATCTCACGTTCTGGTGCGTCTGCGTCTGTTCGGCGGCACGGATATAGGGCTTAAGAAATTCGCCTTCATATTCATCTGTATGATCGTGTGCTTCACGTTTTATCTTTTCGGACTCTGCGTTTTCATCCCGGATAAATTCAATATCGAAACGAGCGGCTTCGGCTCGCTGATGTGCGTGTATATCGTTTCGGGCACGCTCGCGGCTACGCTTCTGACCGAGAAAACAAACGGAGAATTCCTGTTCCCGCTCATATTCATATCGGCGTGGATGACGGATCTTTTCGCGTATATCATCGGCATGAAATTCGGCAAACACAAGCTTTGCCCGACGGTCTCACCGAAAAAATCGGTCGAAGGCGCGATCGGCGGAGTATTCGGCAATATAATCGGATTTATAATATACGCGCTCGTTATAACGTTCGCTTTCAACAGATCCGTCGCGTCGTATCCCGTTCTCATCGTGACCGCCGTCATCCTGTCCGTTATTTCCCAGCTCGGGGATCTGATCCTGTCTCTCGTCAAACGCAGATTCGGGATCAAGGATTTCGGAAAGATCATCCCCGGTCACGGCGGCGTGCTTGACAGATTCGACAGTATAACCGCCGTTTCAGTCGCCATTTACATAACGTACACTGTCATAGAAGCAGTAAAATGGACAAAATGATAAATAAAAAGATCGCGGTGCTCGGCTCCACAGGTTCCGTCGGCACACAGGTGCTTGACGTCTGTGAAAAGCTCGGAGCCCGCGTTACGTTAATAGCCGCAAAAAACAATATAAGTCTGCTCGAGAAGCAGATAAGACGCTTCAAGCCGGGCATCTGCGCGGTCGAAGACGAAGCCGCGGCGTCGCTTTTATCCGTCGCCGTAGCAGACACGGACACAAAGGTAGTGCCCGGTTACGGACGGATGTGCGAGGAAGCCGCGGGATGCGATGCGGACCTTGTATATAACGCGGTATCGGGCAAAAACGGCCTGATGCCGACGCTTGCCGTGCTCGGCGCGGGCAAGACTCTCGCGCTTGCCAACAAGGAAAGCATGGTCCTCGCCGGAAAGATCGTCAACCGAACCGCAAAAGAAAACGGCGCGATGATCCTGCCGGTCGATTCGGAGCACTGCGCGATCTTTCAGTGCCTTAAAAACGGCAGAAAGAGCGAAGTGAAGAGAATAATCCTGACGTGCTCGGGCGGGCCGTTCTTTGGCCGCAGCTTTGAAGAACTCGAGGGCGTCACGGTCGCCGCGACGCTCGATCATCCGACGTGGAGCATGGGCAGAAAAATAACGGTGGACAGTGCCACGCTTGCGAACAAAGGCCTTGAGATAATCGAGGCGATGCATCTTTTCGGCGTCGGCTATGATATGATCAAGGTGCTGATCCACAGGCAGAGCGTGGTCCATTCCATGGTCGAATATATAGACAATTCTGTCATAGCGCAGTTATCCGTGCCGGACATGAGACTGCCGGGACAATACGCGCTGACGTATCCGGAAAGATACGACGCGGTGATCCCGGAGCTTGATCTGACTGCCGCTCCGCTTACGTTTTCCGAGCCGGACTGCCGCGCTTTCCCGATGCTTTCGCTCGCGCGTCACTGTGCGAAAGAAGGCGGACTTCTGCCTTGCGCGTATAACGCCGCAAACGAAGCCGCGGTCGATATGTATCTGCGAGGGCAGATCGGTTTCAACGATATATACCGCATAACGGAGTCGACCGTACAAAAAACAGAAAACAAAGCCGATCCAGATATCGGTGAAATACTTGAATGCGATAAGCTCGCGAGACGCGCGGCTTATTCATATAAGGAGACCTCAATATCCGATGGAAATACTTAAGACCGTATTATACATCATTGTCGCCATATTTATTTTCGGACTGCTGATACTGATACACGAGCTCGGTCATTACCTCGCCGCGCGTATCTTCAAGGTGACGATCAAAGAATTTTCGATAGGTATGGGCCCGAGGCTTATATCGTATACGAGCAAAAAAACGAATATTGCTTATTCGCTCCGGATATTTCCGATAGGAGGCTTCGTCAGCATGGTCGGGGAAGACGAGGACACGGAAGACCCGAACGCGCTGAACAAGAAAAAGCCGTGGAAGAGGCTGATAATCATGGCGGCCGGCGCCGTCATGAACATCTCCGTCGGTGTGATCGCGATGCTTATCCTCGTTGCGTCGCCCGCAATGAGGATTGGAGGCACGACGGTCGCCGAGATAGACGAAGGCTATGAGCAGATACAGAGCTCAGAGCTTCTCGTCGGCGACAGGATCATAAAAGTCGGAAAGACGCGCGTCCATTATTATCAGGAGCTTTCTTACGAGATAATGAATCAGGGCTACGAGCCCACGGATCTCACGGTCGTCCGCAACGGCGAGACGATAACGCTTAAGTCAGTCGTTTTCCCGACGATCGAGGACAGTGGAGTGAAGTTCGGCGATCTGTTCTTCAAGGTCAGAGCGCTTGAAAAGAATTTCGGCAATGTCGTTTCGTATTCGCTGTATTCATCGTTCTCGACGATCAAAATGATCTGGGATTCGCTGATATCTCTGATAACGGGACGGTTCGGCTTAAGCAGTCTTTCGGGGCCTGTCGGCGTAACGAAGACGGTCGCGGAAAGCGCGAGAGCCGGCGTAGCAAGCCTCGTTTACGTCAGCATATTCATCACGATGAATCTCGGCGTGTTCAATCTTCTGCCGATACCGTCGCTTGACGGATCGAGGATCCTTTTCGTACTTATAGAGATGGTGCGCGGCAAGCCGATAAACCCGAAATACGAGGGATATGTCCACTTCGTCGGCATCATACTGCTGTTCATACTGATGATCGCCATAACGTTCAAGGATATTATAAAACTGATAGCATGAGAAGAATTACGAGGACCGTATACGTAAACGGCATACAGATAGGCGGCGGCTCGCCGGTCACAGTCCAGTCTATGCTGAATACGAAGACGGATGATATTGAATCGAGCTGCCGGCAGATAGACCAACTTTTGTCTGCCGGCTGTGATATCGTACGCTTTACCGTGCCGGACGTACAGTGCGCCCGCACGGTGTATGAATATAAAAGCCGTTATCCCGACGTGCCTTTCGTCGCGGATATCCATTTCGATCACAAAATAGCGCTCGCCTGCATCGAGGCGGGGATCGACAAGATCAGGATCAACCCGGGAAACATAGGCGACGAGAGCGGCGTGAAAGCGGTAGCCGCGGCGGCAAGAGCCAAAGGCATACCGATAAGGATCGGCGTAAACAGCGGTTCGCTCGAGCGTCATATACTGAGCAAATACGGCAGACCGACGCCGGAGGCGATAGCCGAAAGTGCGTTTTATCACGCGTCGCTGCTTGAAAAATACGATTTTTCGGATATAGTTATATCCGTCAAATCGTCCGACGTGAAAACAATGATCGAGGCGAACAGGATTATAGCGGCAAGGTGTGATTATCCGCTCCATCTCGGAGTGACCGAGGCGGGCACGGCGTCGACCGGAACGATAAAGAGCGCCGTCGGGATCGGAGCGCTTCTGTGCGACGGCATAGGCGACACGATACGCGTATCACTGACGGACGATCCCGCAAACGAGGTGTACGCCGCAAAACGGCTGCTCGACGCGCTCGGCATGTCAGACAGCCTGATAAGCACCGTATCCTGCCCGACGTGCGGCAGGACCGGGATAGATCTTATCGGGCTTTGCCGTCAGTTCGACGAGATAAAGGGCACGATAAAGCCGTCTCGCCCCGTCAAGGTCGCGCTGATGGGCTGCGTCGTGAACGGTCCCGGCGAGGCGCGCGAATGCGATATAGGAATCGCCGCGGGAAAGGGCGAGGCGCTTCTTTTCATGCACGGTGAACCGGTCAGAAAGATCAGTTACGAGAACATACTGCAAACGCTTAAGGAAGAGATAGAAAAACTGTAATGGGAAAAAAGCTTTCTGAAATTTTCAAAAAATACACTCCCGCCTCGCCTCGCGAGGAAAAGATAATGAACGACGGAGAAGTCGTACACAGTGTTATAAGCGAGGATAAAAAGCGTTTCATTGCCGAGACGCGTTTTTCCCGTCTGCGTCAGAAAGCGGATCTGTACAAGCTCGAAGAAAATCTGCGTGTGTTTTATAAAATGGAGTCTATCCGCATATCGCCGAAATACGATCCCGCTTTGTTAAACGACGAGTATTTCAACGAGATCTTTACGGAGGCGAGTTATAAAAAGGGGATGACCCGCGGAATGATCCCGAGATACACGGTAGAATACGACGGCGACACGATCATACTGAATATCTCGATGACTGAGGCCGGGATGTCGCTGATCGAGAACACGAATTCCGCCGCGGCGATAAGCTCGGTCATAAACGATGAATTCGGGATCAAGCGGAACGTAGAGCTGCGGCGCGTCGAGGACGAATACAGCAACATAGATTCGCTGCTTCAGATGCAGGCGGCCGCGGAAAAAGAATACGCGGAGCGTGCGCTCCAGCAGCTGCGCGAGCACGAGCAGAGAGCGGCGGAACAGGACCGCCCGGACAGAGAGCAGGTACAGAAGGAACTGCGCGGCAAGCTCAGCTCTTTGAACGAGGACGACCCGTGGGACGATCTGTCTGATCCCGAATATATCGCGGTAGGCTGCCATTATTTCGATATTTCATCGCCGAAGAAGATCTACGGCGAGGATTTCGATATAGATCCCGTGCCGATCCGCACGATTAACGGTCAGATATCGAAGATCTGCGTTGTCGGCGAAACTTTCGGCTACGAAATGAAAGAGCTGCGCGGAAAAGAGAAGTGCTCCGTAAGCTTTTACGTGACCGATGGAGACTCTACCATCAAAGTCAGAGCCGTTGTACCCGCGGAAGAGGCGGAATCGTTCGAGATAAAGGACGGCACCTCCGTTGCCGTCAAAGGCAGTGTTAAGATAGACACGTACGAACGCGATTATCAGCTTGTCCCGACGTCCGTTTCAAAGATCAAACGCTTATACCGCAAAGACAACGCGACAGAGAAGCGCGTCGAGCTTCATCTGCATACGCAGATGTCACAGCTCGAAGCTACGATCCCGCCGGACACAGCGGTAAAAGTCGCCGCGTCGTGGGGGCATAAAGCCGTTGCGATAACGGACAGCGGAAACGCGCAGGGCTATCCGAAGGCGATGATCGCGCAGGAATCGCTTGCAAAAGAAGGAAAGAATATAAAGGTCATATACGGTATCGACGGATATTTCGTCGACGATACGCATAAAGCGGCGTACGGTGATAATCTGGGCACGCTCGACAGTGAATTCATCGTGTTCGATACCGAGACCACGGGTCTTTCCGCGCTGTCCAACAGGATCATAGAGATCGGCGCCGCGCGAGTGCAGGGCGGCGAGATCAAAGAGATATTCGAGACTTTCGTCGATCCCGAGGTCGAAATCCCCGCTGAAATAACGAAGCTCACCGGAATATCACAGGATATGGTTGAGGGCGCGCCGAAGGAAGAGGAAGCGGTCAGAAAATTCATAGAATTCATAGGCGACCGCACGCTCATTGCGCACAACGCGCCGTTTGACACGAACTTTATTTCGGCGGCGGCAAAACGTCACAATATACCGTTCGATCCGAATTTCATCGATACCGTGCCGCTTTCGCGGTATCTGAATCCCGAGCTGAAACGCCACAAGCTCGACGTCGTCGCGGCGCATTACGGCCTTGGCGATTTTGAACACCACAGAGCGTACGCCGACGCGGAAATGCTCGCGATGATCTTTTTCAAGATGTGCGACAAGCTCAGAAACGACGGAATTGAATCGATAGACGACCTGAACGCGGCGATGGCGGGCGGCACCGATTTTCTGCGTCAGAAGAACCGCAGGATCGTCCTGCTTGTGAAAAACAGAGCCGGACTTAAAAATCTTTACAAGCTGATCTCAAGATCGAACCTTGAATTTTTCTACAGAAACCCGCAGATACCGAAATCCGTGTTGAGCGAAATGCGCGACGGTCTGATCGTCGGTACCGGCAACTACAAGGGCGAGCTGTTCCAGGCGATTCTCGACGGCAAATCCGACGACGAACTTAACGATCTGATAGAGTATTACGATTTTCTCGAGATACAGCCGGTAGAATGCAGCGCCGATCTTGTAAAGCGCGCTACCGTCGCGGACGAGGAACAGATCAGGAATATTAACAAAAGGATCGTAGAGCTCGGAAAAAAGAACAACAAGCCCGTATGCGCCACGACCGGCTGCAACGTGCTCGACAAGAGCGACGAGATCGGCAAACACCTGCTTTATCTGGGCAAAAAGGTCAAGATCGACGATGACGACACGGCGGTGCATTTCTATACCACCGAAGAGATGCTCGAAGAGTTCTCGTATCTTGATGACGATGACAGATACGACGTCGTCATAAGGAACCCGAACGCCGTCGCTGACATGATCGAACAAGTCAGACCGATCCCGGAGGGTAAATATCAGCCGAGCATCGAAGGCGCGGACGATGAACTAAAAGACATCTGTTATAAGAACATGCACCGACTGTACGGAGACGATCCGCCGGCGATCGTCAAAGACAGACTGGAAAGGGAACTGAACCCGATAATAAAGGAAGGCTTCGGAGTCTTATACGTTATAGCGAAAAAGCTCGTCGAAAACAGCGTTTCAAAGGGATATCAGGTCGGCTCCCGGGGATCCGTCGGCTCGTCGTTCGTCGCTACGATGGCGAATATAACCGAGGTAAATCCGCTGCCTCCGCATTACAGATGCCCTGAATGCAAGCATTCGGAATTCATAACAGACGGCTCGATCGGCTCCGGTTTCGATCTGCCGGAAAAGAACTGCCCGATATGCGGCACGCTTATGGTGCGCGACGGTCACGATATACCGTTTGAGACGTTTCTCGGATTCAAAGGAAACAAATCGCCGGATATCGACCTGAACTTCTCAGGCGACGTCCAGGGCGACGCGCATAAATACACCGAAGTCCTGTTCGGCGCTGAAAACGTTTTCCGCGCGGGCACGATAGGCGGCATACAGCCGAAGTCGGCGCACACGTTCCACGTCTGCAAATTCATCGAGGATACGGGGCTTAATCTGCGAAGTGCTGAGATCCAGCATCTCGTTTATATGATCGCGGGCTGTAAACGGACGACCGGTCAGCATCCCGGCGGAATCATAGTCGTACCGAGAGAATACGAAGTATACGATTTTACGCCGATCCAGCACCCCGCGGACGATCCGAAATCCGATATTATAACGACCCACTTCGCGTTTGAATATCTGCACGACACCATATTGAAGCTCGACATACTCGGGCACGATGTTCCGACGAAATACAAGATGATCGAAAAGTATACCGGCACGAACATACTCGATACGCCGCTTACAGATCCTCAGGTATATAAGCTGTTCACGTCGACCGAACCGCTCGGCATAATGCCGCAGGATATAGACGAGACCGGCTCCGAAAAGCCGCTGTCGAGCGGTACGTTCGGTCTTCCGGAGCTCGGCACGAAGTTCGTGCGTCAGATGCTTGAGGACGCTCAACCGAAGAATTTCGCGGATATGCTTCAGATCTCGGGACTTTCGCACGGGCAGGGCGTGTGGCTCGGCAACGCGCAGTCGCTTATAAAGGAAGGCATCTGCGACATTTCCGGCGTCATCGGAACACGCGACAGTATAATGGTGTATCTGATGCACAAGGGTCTTGAGCCCGATATGGCGTTCAAGATCATGGAGATCGTTCGTAAAGGCAACAAACCGCCGAAGGTGCTCAATGAAGAGCATTTCCGGGCGATGCGCGAGCATAACGTGCCGGAATGGTATATACAATCCTGTCTTAAGATCAAATACATGTTCCCGAAGGCGCACGCCGCGGCGTACGTTATCTCGGCGATAAGGCTCGGATATCATAAGATCTATAATCCGCTTGAATTCTACGCCGCTTATTTCTCGGCGGCGCCGGACGGATTCGATGCGTCGCTCGTCGCGAAAGGGAAGAGCGCCGTCAAAGAATGGATGATCGCATATAACCACAACAATGCTCGGACGCAGCGCGACGACGCGATCTATTCGGCGTGTCAGCTGATACTCGAGGCGATGTGCCGCGGTATAAAATTCCTGCCGGTGGCGCTCAATAAATCGGACGCAAAGCTGTTTCTGCCGGAGTCCGGCAAGATCAGGATACCGTACGCAAGCCTGCCGGGACTCGGCGAAAGCGCCGCAGAAAACATTGCGAACGCCTGCCGGACGCACCAGATCAATTCAGTGCAGGACCTCAAACAGTACGCGAAGCTCTCAAACAGCGTTATTGAGCTTTTACGGAGCGACGGCGTGCTCAAAGGGCTTGACGAGACGAATCAGATAACGATGTTCAGCATGATCTCAGGCTTCAACGACGATGAAGACGACAATTAATTATACAAAACGCGTAAAATACCGCTAAAATGAATATTATGTGAATATTATGAATAATTAGTGAATTTCGCAACAGAATATCAGTTTAAAGCCGCGCGGCGACAGAACGCGCGGTTTTTGCTTATAAGCTAACGGCGGACAAAAGACGCCGGCGGCGTATGGTCATAAGGAAATATAAAAAAGTGTACCGGCACAGCACGGATCGACAGACACCCGGATCACGGCAAAAACATGACCCGGCGTGAACATATCAGCCTGTGTGAGACAGCGGAACGATGAAAGATACGTCGCGTAAAGTTCTGCCGGCTGACAGGAGAAAAAAATAACCTGTAGAATTATAAGAAACGACGTATGATACGTCGGAGGAAATTCTACAGGCTGCGAGAACAGAAAAAACAGACTGCAGAATTATCAGAAATGACGTACGATATGTCGAAGGAATTTCTGCAAGTTATAAGAACAGAAAAACAGCCTGCAGAAACAAGCGGGACGATATAAGATACGTTTGACAAAATCCTACAAGCTGACGGAAAAACAACTTGCAGAAAAATGCGAGACTGTAAAAGATACTGCAAAAGAAATTTTGCAAACTGACAGACGATCGGAATCACAGGAAAAAATAAAAAACACGGCTGTAAATAGCCGTGTTGCGTAATAGGAGCGATTTCAGGCACAAAAGGCGCAAAACGCGTGTTTTCGGTAAAAAAGGGGTATAAAATTATACAAAATTTGTATTTTGTACAAAAACGTAAATAATTCCCCGCCGGACCATCCGCCTGAAAAAACATGACGGATGTTTTCCTGATTTCAGTATCCGATTATGATACCGAGCGCGATCAGTGCCAGAACGACGATCACGTTTACCGCAAACAGCGGCAGACTCTTTTTTACCCACTTGAAATAATCAACCTCGATCATCGAAAGAGATATCAGAAGGACCGGTGACGTCGGAAAGATCACGTTCGTATAACCGTCCGCAAACGTGTATATAAGCACGAGCATAGATTTGCTCAGCCCTACGGACGTCGCGGCGAGTATGCCCATGACGAGGATCGCCTTTGCCGTGGACGAGGAGATAAAGAATTCGAGCAAAAGGATTATGAGATATATGACGAGCGCCATGACGAATATGTTCTTTCCTGCCGTCAGATTGTTAATCTGCCATACGATCGTCGGCATTATCGCGCCTTCGTCGAATACGTATTTGACGGCTGCGGCAAGCGCTATGAATGCGAGCGTCGGCAGCGCCCCGACAAGACCCTTGAGGAAGCTTTTAAAAACGAATTTTGGCTTGTTTCCGCAGATTATGCCGGCTAATATACCAAATATAAGGAAATACGCGATGAGGATCGGGACCGTATAATCTCTCAGTGCGGACAGCGACGAGCAGATTATGATCAACGCAAGCGCCGCGAGCAGAAATACGGAATAGACTGTCGCAATTCTCTTTTTGTCAGTTCTCTGCTCGGTTTCCGTTTCGTTTTTGGCGGCTTTGATACGCTCGTCGTGCTCATATGTAAGACTCTTTAACGGGTCTTTTGTTATTTTGCGCGTATACAGAAGGATAAAACCGATCAGCAGCGCGTACATCACGAAAAACACGATGAATCTGTAGTAAACGTGCTCCATCGGGTTAACGTCTATTATCTCGGATGCGAGCAGTACCGTGAACGGATTTGTTATCGCGCTGGCAAATCCGAACCCGCAGGCGACGATAGATATAAGGAATCCCGTGAAAGAATCGTAGCCTATCGCTATGCAAAGCATCGTCATTATCGGCAGCATCGTAAGCATTTCCTCAAACAGCCCGAGGAATGCGCCGAAGCACATGAAGAAGAACGATACGACGATTGTAAGCAGTGTTTTTCTGTTCCTGAACTTGTCGGATACGGTGCCGATCAGCGCTTCGATGCCGCCAACGTCGTTCATCACCTGAAAGGACGACGAGATGATCAGCAAAAACAGCGACAGCATTATAAGCGACAGGCCGTTTGACGAGAAGAACACGAGGACCGGCGAGAAAACGCCTTTCAGCACGTTGATCCCCTTGATGTCGTCGCGCCGGATGTACTGAGAATAGTCGACTTCCCCGTTCTCCGTCGTGCCGAACTGTCCGCCGGGGATCACGTACGTCAGAACGACAGACAGTGCGACGAGCGCCAGAAGCAGCGCCGTCACCTGAATAAAGGTCTTTTTTGAAATGTTGATCAGTGCTTTGCCGTTATCTTTTTTCATCGCGCGCCTCCGCGTAAATGTCGGCAAGCAAGCCCCAGCGGGCGGTCTGCCGTCTGTTTTCGACCGGGTAGAAATAATGAAGTTCCTCGTTATGATAAAGCTCGAATTCCTCGTTGCAGGAAAACGCGAGCGCGGGGATATTTTCCGTTTTTATGCTGAAGCTTTCCTGCTCGGATTCGTATTTGAATTCGTTTTTATCAAACGTGCAGACGCCCGTCTGTTTCCTTGTTTTGCCGTCTTTCCCGAATATCTTTACTTTGACGGCGGTGTTAAGCACTGTCGAATCAGCCTGTTCGCGCTCAAGCGCGGCGATCTTTGAATACAGATCTGAAATCTTCGCTCCGTCGTCAAATACGTATCTGTCGTTGAACGTGCGCACTTTGCCGCAGGCGGTGCAGCCGAACTCGCATTTTCTTCCGTAGGTCGTATACAACTCTCCGCAATCCGGGCAGCGGTAAAGTATGTTTTGCAATCCCTCCGCTTTTCCCTTCTGCTTATAAACGTTTTCGTTCGACTCGTCGTAAGGCTCGTCGTAGCTGAGCGTGTCGTATATCAGCGTGTTAAGCTCATCTTCGGTGTAATCCGGAAGTTCGTCCTTCTTTATCACCCTGACGACCGAGACGTTTATATTTGAGCGGTAAAAGCGCTTTCTCCATTTCGGCTTAGAAAGATACGCGCCGGTGATCTTAACAAACACGAGATCCTTGCCCAGCTTCTTATAAAATCCGCCGCTCTTCTCCGCTATCGGATTTATACGACCGTCGGGCGACATGCGCCCTTCAGGGAATACGAGAACCGGATATCCTTTCTTTGTCATGGACATGATCCCACCGATGGTGTGGATATCGCGCGTGAAGAGCTTTTTCGGTATAACGCCGATCTTTTTTGCGATAGTCCTTAAGACCGGCTTTTTTATATAGTATTCGTTTGCGACGAGCGTTGCGCGCAGATCGCGGTCAAGCTCCATCATATAGTAAAAATCGTAGAACGATTCGTGATTTGCAAGTATGAAATAAGGCGCCTCCGCCTCCGAAAGAAGGTCGGCGTTGACTTGCAGCTTCTGTCTTCCGCGGCGCAGGAAACGCACGACGGAACAGAAAGCCGAGTATAACACGGAATCCGGCGTTCCCTCGTTTTCCTTGAAATATATCTTGTCAAGGAACAGATAAATAATGAAAAACAACAGCGCTGCGAGCAGTACGATTATCAGTATCAGAAGCGGTATCGGTATGGAATTCTTAATAAAGGCTTTCCCTGCCGCGCCCATGAGGTTTGACGTGATGATAGACGGGATGACGCCCGTAGCGACGGTCAGGATGTATTTTCCGTATTTGAGCTTCGTGCCGCTTCCGTAATAGCAAATGGCGCCGAACGGTATCAGCGGCATGAAAAACAGAAAATATAAAAACAGTATAACGCTTTTATCGGAGCCCTTTCGGGTCGACAGCTTGTCTATCTTGACTTTGTTTTTCTCGTACGCCGGCGTGCTGTATTTGAACGTGCGTACGAGGATGAATATGATAGTCGCGCCGAGGCATACGCCGAGATCGCACAGAAGCAGCGCTATCGGGAACGGATAACTGAGACCGCTCGAGATCTGAATGAATTCGGCTGGTATGAACACGACGACCATCTGCAGCGCCTCGACGAGCGAGACGGCTAAAAATCCGAGCACGCCTTTCGAGCGCAGCAGTTCCCTTGCGCCTTCGACGTCGTTGTTTATCTCGAATTTAACGAACGGTACTAGAATTGATTTAAGGAAAAACGCAAAAAGCGCAATTACAGCGATGACTGAAATTATGACTATCGCTTTTT
>JAGDCE010000292.1 GCA_017958705.1 Clostridia bacterium | reverse complement strand
CTGTCGGATTCGGATCTGCGTTCGTACGGATTGAAAATATAAACAAAAAATCGCCCTCGGGCGATTTTTTATTGCGTTGTTATATGATCTATGATCTTCGCCCACGGGCACGTGCCGGGTCTGAGCAGATCCCGCATACGGCGGCACATCCCGCGGCAGACGGACAGATACGGACAAGTCCGGCACGATTCAAGCCCCTGCGGGCCGTCGGCGATAAACGCGGCCATTCCGGAGCTTTCAAGCGACGATTCAAGGCTCGTGTCATATACCGATCCGAGCCGGTATTCAGGTCTGACGAAAAAATCGCACGGGTACATCCCGCCGTCAGATTCGATCACGAGCTGGGGCACGCACGCGCCGTGATAGCGGCAGCCGGACGGCCTGCCGTTCAACGCGTCCGACAGTTCTGAGAATTCGCGCACGTCGAACGACGCTTTGCCGGCTCTGACGTCGTCATACCACAGATCGAAAAATTCGCAGAAGAACCGGGCAAGCCCGTCTTTCGTCGGGCACAGGACGTGATTGCCGTTGTGAAGCGGCAGACACGGGATCAGCTGCACGAAGCGGAAACCTCGTTTTTTGTAATCCTTATATATCTTTGCGGCGTCGTTTTCGTTTTTATTGGTTATCACGGTCAGCACGTCGAACGGCACGCCGTATTTTCCGAGCATTTCAGCCGCGGATATCACGGCGTCGTATGTACCTTTGCCGTTTTTACCGATACGCACCGCGTCGTGCGCGGCTTTGGTTCCGTCAAGCGACAGACCGATCAAAAATCCGTATTCTTTGAAGAGTTCACAGTATTCCTCGTTGATCCCCGTACCGTTCGTCTGAAGGCTGTACCGCGCGCGTAATTTCGCCGACGTGACTGCTTCACAGAAATCCCGGTAATAGCCGACGCCCGCCAGAAGCGGCTCCCCGCCCTGGAACGCGAAATCGACCGCGGTATCCTCCGGTATCAGGCGGATCAGCGCCGCGACCGTTTCCGCGCTCATTCTCGAGCCGTGCGGATCGAGTTCGCGGTAAAAGCAGTAAGCGCAGTCAAGTCCGCAAGCGCCGGAAACGGGTTTTACGAGAGCGGTTATACGTCTCACGGCATCCTTACCGCGCCCATGAACAGCGGCATCGCCGAATCGTTGTCCATTATGATGAAAACGAAAGGCCGGTCGAGATACACCTGCTTTTTCGGCAGCTCGATATTCAGCCCGGGGCTTGCCGTTGCCTCATACATCGCCGCGGTGACCGCCGCCGCTTTCGTCCCCTCTGAGCCAAGCTCTATATGCGTTTCTGAATAACGAGGGACAGATATATTTCTTTCTCCGACATCGCGGAAAAATCGGCTTTTTCCGGGTCGAACGCATCCTTCATGCCGAGCGACGCGAGTATGCCGTTGAGCTCGAATTCGTTGTCGAATCCGAAGACCGGGACCTTCACGTCGACCTTTTCTGATCTGCCGCGAACGGAGCGCGACAGCTCCCCGCCGTCAAGGCTTTTGATGAAAGCGTCTATATCGCCCGCGTCGTCAGGCAAAAGCGCGACGAAGCTCGTTTTGCCGCCCTCGTAATCTTTGCGGAAGCCGGTATAGTTTTTGCCGGATATATACGTCTTCTCCTCGGCGTACATGAAATCCGCTTCCTTTAACGTACCGTCTTCGCCTTTGAAATCGCCTTTATGCGAGTCGGGGAACTTCTCCGCCCACTTTGCGTCGAACAGCAGTGCGTTTACAAGCACGCAGACGGCGTCGGGCGGCAGTTCTTTTATGATCTCATTGATCATCCCGTCCGTGTCGCGGCTGACGGAATCGTTGATTTCTTTTACCGTGCTTGAATCGAAGCTGCGCTCGTAAACTGCGGCGGACATATATTCTTTGATCTTGCCCGTGTAGTCCGGCAGGACCGGAAAGCCCTTTTTCAGCCACGCGGAATTACTGCTTTTAAGCTTCTGCGACGTGTAACCTTTCATCGCCGCCTCGAGCGCCTTCACGTCGTTGTTCAGTGTTTCCGAATCTGCGCCGAGCGCCGTTTCGATCTGCGTCAGCGTTTCGTTTTTCGCACCGTTTGCGACGAGTGCGAGGCATGCCGCCGCTGAATACGGCGAGATCATCGTGTTTTCTTTGCCGTTGCCCGTGCCGGCGGCGCCTTTCAGCAATCCGAGCGCGAACGCGAAATAGTCTCCCCTGACCTCACTTCCGGCGCCGTTGCCGTACGGCGAGGCGCACGCGGCGCAAATAAAGACGGCGGACGCGGCGACGAGGGCCGCAATGACGCGTTTGAGTTTCATGATCTGCTCCTTTCCGCACGTTGTTCACGTGAAATAGCCTAAAATTATAAATGATAACCGTATATTTATATTATAATTATATCACTTTTTTTCACTTTGTCAAGTTTTTTGTTCCGTTACCCCTTGCATTTTTATATAATAAGTGGTAAAATGACTGTGAATACTTTACGGAGTGCTTATATGAATATTATTATAGTAGGCTGCGGCACCGTCGGCGCCGCCATATGCGCCCAGCTTTCTAAGGAGGGGCATGATATAACCGTCGTCGACAGCAACGCCGCCGCGTTATCCGAGCTTTGCAACACCTGTGACGTCTTCGGCGTCGAGGGAAGCGGCGCGAGCATTTCCGTGCTCCGCAAAGCGGGCGCGGACAAGGCTTATCTGCTGATCGCCGTCACGTCGTCCGACGAGATAAACATCCTCTGCTGTTCCGCGGCGAGGAAGCTCGGGACGCATCACACGATTGCGCGCGTCAGGAACCCGGAATACAACGAGCTTATGCAGCTGATGAAGTCGGATATGAACCTGTCGCTCACCATAAATCCGGAATTTTACGCGGCAAAAGAGATATACCGCATGCTTCGTTTCCCGTCCGCGGCGAAGCTCGAGACGTTCTGCCGCGGCAGAGTCGAGCTTGCGGAATTCGTCATTTCCGCCGCCTCGCCGTTCATCGGGAAGACTCTGCACGAGCTGCGCTCGGAGCTTAATCTGAAATTCCTCGTCTGCTGCGTTCTTCGCGGCAGTGAGATGATAATCCCGTCCGGCGACTACCACGTGGAATGCGGCGACGTCGTCGGCGTGACAGTGCCGGAGGATCAGACGAACGCGTTCTTCAAAGCGGCCGAGATATACCGCCACAAGCTGAAAAACATGATGATCTTCGGCGGCAGCCGCGTCACATACTATCTGCAGGGTTTGCTTAAAAAGAGCAAATTCACCTCCACGGTGATCGAGAAGAACAAGGAGATCTGCCGCGAGTTTTCCGCCGAATTCGACTGTACGGTCGTAAACGACAACGGAACGAGGCAGGAGGTACTGCTCGAGGAAGGTATAGAGCGCACGGACGCGTTCCTCGCCCTCTCCGATTCCGACGAGGAGAACGCCATAGTCTCCATGTACGCCAAATCCATAGGCGTACCGAAGGTCGTCACGCTGATCAACCAGATGCCATACGTCGATTTTTTCAAGAGCGTCGGCATAAACAGCGTCGTGTCGCCGAAATCCTCGACAGCCGGGTACATACTGCGTTACGTGAGATCGAAGATGAACGCGTCCGGCGTTGAGGAGATCGAATCGCTCCACAAGATCATGGACGGCAGGGCCGAGGCCGTTGAATTCGTCATAAAGGACGAGATCGACGGGCTGACCGGCGTGCCGCTCAAGAAGCTCCGTCCTAAGCGCGGAGTGCTCGTGATCTGCATTGCACACAAGGATCAGATAATCATCCCGTCCGGCGACGACGTTATAAGCAGCGGCGACACGGTCGTAGTTGTATCGGCGGGCGAGAAGATAAGCAGTATAAAGGATATACTCAGATAATGGCGGATAAAAAAACAAAACCGCGCCGTCCCCGCATGGTTTCCGCGTCGTCGCAGATCATAATCGGCGGCTTCCTTCTGCTGATACTGATCGGCGCCGGGCTGCTCTGCCTGCCGGCGGCGTCTGCCGAAGGCACGGCGACGTCCTTCCGCGACGCGCTGTTCACCTCTGTCTCGGCGACCTGCGTCACGGGCCTCGTGACGCTCGACACGGCGACTCACTGGTCGTTTTTCGGGCAGGCGGTCATCCTTGTGCTGATACAGATCGGCGGCATGGGCGTCGTCACGATAGCGCTCGCCGTCGTGAAGCTGTCGGGCAGGAAGATAGGTCTGCGCCAGCGCAGCACGATGCAGGAATCTATCTCCGCGCCGCAGGTCGGCGGAATCGTCAGAATGACTGGCTTCATAGTCCGCGTCTCCGCGGTGATCGAAGGAACGGGAGCGCTTCTGCTCTGTCCCGTATTCATACGCGATTTCGGCGTCGGGCGCGGGATATGGTATTCGTTCTTCCATTCGATCTCAGCGTTTTGCAACGCCGGCTTCGATCTGTTAGGCGTACGGACACGATTCTCTTCGCTTCTTTCGTACGGCGAGAACGTTTACGTTAACGTCATTGTGATGCTTCTGATTATACTCGGCGGCATCAGCTTCATGACGTGGGACGACATGCGTGAAAACAAATTCAGACTTAAAAAATACAGCCTTCAGTCAAAGCTGATCCTGCTGACCTCGGCGGTGCTGATACTCGTGCCCGCGATAGTGTTTTTCTTCGCCGAATACGGCGGCGAGCCGATCGGCGACAGGGTGCTTCACAGCCTGTTCCAGTCGGTCACGACGAGGACGGCGGGCTTCAACACGGCTGATCTGTCAACGCTGAAGGACCCCGGAAAAATGCTGATGATCGCGCTGATGCTGATCGGCGGCTCGCCGGGATCCACCGCGGGCGGCATGAAGACGACGACGATAGCCGTGCTGTTTGCCGCCGCCGTCTCCGTTATCAGGCGCCGTAACGACGTCGAGACGTTCAAGCGCCGCATACCGGAATCCGCGGTGCGCAACGCCGGCGCGATACTGTTCATCTATCTGTTCCTGTTCTCGACCTCGGCCGCGGCGATAAGCCTGATCGAGGGACTTCCGCTGATCGACTGCCTGTTCGAGACGGGCTCCGCGGTCGGCACAGTCGGTCTGACGCTCGGCCTGACGCCTGCGCTGTCGACCGTTTCACTTGCGATCCTTATGGCGCTCATGTTCCTCGGCAGAGTCGGGGTACTGACGCTTATATACGCGGCTCTGCCGTCCGGTACCGATACCGACGCTCGTCTGCCGCAGGAAAAAATTTCGATAGGATAATTTTATGAGATCTGTACTGATAATCGGCGCCGGCCAGTTCGGCTGCCACGTTGCCCGCACTATGAGCGAGCTGAGATGTGAGATAATGGCGATCGACATCGACGAGCAAAGCGTTAACAACATCATGCCGTACGTCACGAACGCGCAGATAGGCGACGCGACGAACGCGGAATTTCTGCGCTCTCTCGGCGTTTCGGATTACGACGTCTGCATCGTCAGCATAGGCGACAATTTCCAGTCGTCGCTCGAGATCACGGCGCTTCTTAAAGAACTCGGCGCGGCCTCGGTCATCTCGCGCGCGTCGAACGACGTGCAGGAGAAATTCCTGCTCCGCAACGGCGCGGACGAGGTCGTATATCCTGAAAAGCAGTCGGCGCGCAGGCTTGCGATAAAGCTCTCGTCCGACGCGATACTCGATTTCATCGAGCTCGATTCCGATCATTCGATATACGAGATGGCGATGCCGCGCGACTGGATCGGCAAGAGCCTTGTTCAGCTCGACGTGCGCAGAAAGCACAACGTCAACATTATATCTCTGAAAAGGAACGGAAAGCTCATCCTTCCCGGCGCCGACACCGTCATGTCAGACGGCGACGTACTTTACGTCATCGGCGATATGAAGGATCTGCGCAAATGCTTCAGGATCTAAGGCAGAATTTATTATGAACTACAGGATGCTTATATACCTGCTCAGCGTGATACTGCTGATAGAAGCGGCGTTCTTACTAATACCGCTTCTCGTTGCCGTAATTTACGGCGAGCCGGTGCTGCCGTTCGTCATAACGGTCGGCATACTCGTCGCCGTTTCGTTGCCGGGTGTACTGCAAAAACCGAAAAATACGAAGATCTACGCCAAGGAAGGCTTCGTTACAGTCGCGGCATCGTGGGTGCTCATGTCGCTGTTCGGCGCGCTCCCCTTCACCTTGTCCGGCGTGATCCCGAATTACTTTGACGCGTTTTTCGAGACGTGCTCGGGATTTTCAACGACCGGAGCGTCGATACTTAAGGTGATAGAGGGACTGCCGAAAGGCGTGCTGTTCTGGCGCAGCTTCACTCACTGGATCGGCGGTATGGGCGTGCTCGTGTTCATGCTCGCGATACTGCCGCAGGGCGGCCACGCGATCTATCTGCTCCGTGCGGAGGTCCCGGGACCGACGAAGGGCAAGCTCGTACCGAAACTCCGCCACACCGCGATAATCCTTTACGGGATATACATAGCGATGACAGCCGCGGAGGTGATCTCGCTTCTGATAGCCGGGCTGCCGTTCTACGACGCGCTCGTAACGACGTTCGGCACGGCCGGCACCGGCGGCTTCTCCGTAATGAACAGCTCCATAGCGGGTTACAACAACGCCGCCGCGGAATGGATCGTCGCCGTGTTCATGCTGATGTTCGGCATCAACTTCAACATCTATTTCTTCATCCTCATCGGCAAATGGCGCGAGCTGCTCAGAAACGAGGAAGTGCGCGTATATCTGTCGCTTGCCGTAATTTCGGTCGCGATAATTTGTATCCAGACTTACAATTCCTTCTCATCGTTCGGCGAATGCATAAGATCCTCGTTTTTCCAGACCGCGTCGATCATATCGACGAGCGGCTTCTCAACGCAGGACTTCAACGCTTGGCCGGGGCTGACGAAAATGCTTCTCGTGTTCCTCATGTTCACCGGCTCGTGCGCAGGCTCGACCGCCGGCGGCGTCAAGATCTCGAGACTGCTCATCGTGTTCAAGAACACTTTGCGCGAGGTCAAGCACATGCTTCATCCGCGCTCAGTCAACACGGTGCGCATAGACGGCGATCCGGTCTCCGAGGAGACGGTAAAGTCCGCCGTCAACTACATAGCGCTGTACATCACCGTGCTTATAGCGTCGGCGCTTGCGATATCCGTCGACGGATTCAGCTTTGAGACGAACTTCACCGGCACACTCGCGTGTCTGAACAATATAGGACCGGGTCTCGGCAATGTCGGACCGAGCGGAAACTACGCCGGATTCTCGATATTCTCGAAGATCGTACTTTCGTTCGACATGCTTTTCGGCAGGCTTGAGCTCATGCCGCTGATAATCCTGTTCTCACTGTCGACCTGGAGGAAAAGATAATGTACGAACTTTGTGTCAACACCGGACTCGGCTTTAAAAGAGACGTATATGAAATGATCCCGCTGATAAGATCAGCGGGATTCGACGGTTTTTTCACCTCTTACAAGCCGGGCGAGACGAAAATGATCGCCGACGCGGCGGACAAGGCGGGACTGCTTTATCAGTCCGTTCATGCGCCGTTCGGCAGCGTCCACGAGATGTGGCTCCCCGGCGATCAGGGCGATCACGTAAGAGACGGGCTGATCGCGTGCCTGAACGAATGCCGCGACGCGGGCGTTGAAAGAGTCGTGATGCACGCGATAATCGGCATGGACAGGCACGAGCCGACCGAGCTCGGGCTGATCCGGTTCTCGCGCGTCGTGAAGCGCGCGGAAAAGATAGGAATAAATATCGCGTTCGAGAACACGGAGGGCGAGGAATTCCTTGCGGCGCTGATGGACCGTTTCCGCTCCGGCTACGTCGGATTCTGCTGGGACACTGGACACGAGCAGTGCTACAACTACGGCAATGACATGACTGCGAAATACGGCGACCGCCTCGTCTGCACGCACCTGAACGACAATCTCGGGATGACAGACGTTGACGATATGACGTGGCTCGACGACTCACACCTGATGCCGTTCGACGGGATCACGGACTGGCAGTCCGTCGCCGACAGGCTGAAAACCCATAACTACAAGGGCGAGCTGACGTTCGAGCTGACAAGAAACAGCAAGCCCGGCAAAAACACTCACGATATATACACGCACCTCGACGAGTTCGCCTTCTTATTCCTCGCATATGAAAAAGCGGTGAAATTCAGAGATCTGATCAATAAAAACGTGTAAATAAATATTTTTCAAAGCCGGCGTAAGCCGGTTCTTTTTTTCTGTGTCGCCACGGGAATCCCCACCGCTCTCCGGTTCGCGGTGGGGAACCCCTACTGCGGGACGTCCGGTGCACTTCGCGCGACGGGGAACCCCGGAACCACCCCCTTACCCCCGCCATCCCCCCAATGTGAATTGGGGCATTTGAAAACGGGTCGTTGTGGGCGCCGACCCCTACGGATCGGTCGCACGGCCCCTTCAAGTCGTTAGGCGACTTGGGGGAGGGGAACAGGGGGTTTGGGGGTGGCGAGGCGTATGCCGAGCCGTGAGGGGTGG
>JAGDCE010000291.1 GCA_017958705.1 Clostridia bacterium | reverse complement strand
CCGTACAGCGTCATTTTATATACGTTTTCCGCTATGCGGACGTTTTCGTCCACCGTGAAAATTACGTCTTTCATATCACGAATCTATTGTGGAAACGGTCAGCGTCGTCTCCTCGAGCACGTCGAGCAGGACGCGCACCGTATCGAGCGAGGTGAACATCGTCACGTTATTTTCCGTCGCCGCTTTTCTGATCTGCTGACCGTCGCTCTGCGCCTCCGTCGCGGCGATATCGCGCGTGTTTATAACGTACGCGATATGGCCCTGCCTCAGTGATTCGGGTATCTCGTCGGAACCGGACGAGATCTTCTGCAGGATGCGCGTGCGTATGCCGTTCTCTTTCAGGAATTTCGCCGTGCCCTCGGTCGCCTCTATGTTGAAGCCGAGATTGTAGAAGCGGCGTATCAGCGGCAGAGCCTCGGTCTTATCCGAATCCGCGACCGTCACGAGGACGGTGCCGTAATTCTGCAGATGAGTGCCCGCCGCCTGCAATCCTTTATACAGCGCGCGGTTGAGCTTGTCGTCGTAGCCTATCGCCTCGCCGGTCGACTTCATCTCCGGCGACAGATACGCGTCAAGCCCTCTTATCTTGTTGAACGAGAACACCGGCACTTTCACGTAGTGGCGTTTCTTCTCCTCCGGATACAGATCGAATATCCCCTGCTCCTTCAGGCTGCTGCCGAGTATGACTTCCGTCGCTATGTCGGGCAGCGGATATCCGGTCGCTTTAGACAGGAACGGCACCGTTCTCGACGATCTCGGGTTGACCTCGATGACGTATACGTCGTCGTTTTCATCGACGATGAACTGGATGTTGTAAAGTCCTTTTATGCCGATGCCGAGCCCGAGCTTCTTCGTATAGCTGAGTATCTTTCCCTTGACTTTGTCCGACACCGAGAACGCGGGGTAGACGCTTATCGAGTCGCCGGAATGGATGCCGGTGCGCTCGACGAGCTCCATTATGCCGGGCACGAACACGTCGCGGCCGTCGCAGATCGCGTCCGTCTCGACCTCTTTTCCGGGGATGTATCTGTCTACGAGGACCGGTTTGTCCGCGTCTATCTCGACGGCGTTTTTCAGATAATGGCGCAGCTGTTCTTCGTTCGCGACGATCTGCATCGCGCGGCCTCCGAGAACGAACGACGGGCGGACGAGCACGGGATAGCCGATCTCCGCCGCCGCGGCGACGCCGTCTTCGATATTAGTCACGGCGCAGCCCTTCGGCTGAGGTATGTTGAGATCGAGAAGGACTTTTTCGAAGCTGTCCCTGTTCTCGGCGCGTTCTATCGCGTCGAAATCCGTGCCTATCATCGTCACGCCGCGTTCCGTCAGCGGCTGTGCGAGGTTTATGGCGGTCTGACCGCCGAGCGACGCGATTATGCCCTCCGGCCGCTCGAAGTCGAGCACCGCCATGACGTCCTCCGGCGTCAGCGGCTCGAAATAGAGCTTGTCGGCGGTCTCGTAGTCGGTCGAGACGGTCTCCGGGTTGTTGTTTATGATTATCGATTCATAGCCCTGACGCCTGATCGTCTGTACCGCGTGGACGGTCGAATAGTCGAATTCCACGCCCTGACCGATCCTTATCGGGCCGGCGCCGAGCACGACGATCTTCTTTTTGTCTGTCAGTCTGCTCTGATTCTCGCCGGTGTACGATGAATACAGATACGCGAGATATTTTCCGGTGTGAAGCGTGTCGACCATGCGGAACACGGGGACTATTTTGTGTTTTTTGCGTTTTTCGTATATTTCCGTGTCGTTGAGGTTCCAGAGCGAGGCGATGTATTTATCCGAGAAGCCCATCTGCTTCGCTTCCCTGAGCACCGGTACGGAGTTGACGTTCTTTTTGAGTTTCTCCTCCATGTCGGTGATGTTCTTCAGCGCGTTGATGAACAGCTCTGTTATCATCGTCTTTTCGTGGATCGTCTTTATATCGACGCCGCGGCGCAAAAGCTCCGTCATCGCGTAGATATTGTCGTCGCGGAACACGGACACGTATTCGAGAAGCTCGTCAGTGCCGAACCTGTCGAATTTGGGCAGATACAGGTGGCAGACGCCCGTTTCGAGCGACCTTACCGATTTGAGCATGCACTCCTCGAGGTTGCTGCCGATGCCCATGACCTCGCCGGTCGCCTTCATCTGCGTG
>JAGDCE010000290.1 GCA_017958705.1 Clostridia bacterium | reverse complement strand
CATCACGTTCAGAAGCACTCCGAGCGCGTATATATCGACCCTGCCGTCGCTCTGCGTCAGCCCGAACTGCTCCGGAGACGCGTATCCGACTGTGCCGAGCACGCGCGTATCCGACGTTTTATCCGTATCGTATACCCGCGCGGCGTCGAAATCGATCAGCTTGACCGTGTCGCCCGACAGTATCACGTTCTCCGGCTTCACGTCCCTGTGCACGAATCCGTTTTCGTGCAGATACGACAGCACGCCGCAAAGCTGAAGCATTATCTTCTTCGCTTCGCCATAGCCGAGCCGCCGCTCTCCGATCAGCGACGAGAGCAGCGTCCCGCGCACGTATTCTTCTATCAGCACCGCGCCGTCGGCGCATTCGTATACCTCGTACACCGCCGGCAGGTTCTCACCCTCGACGCCGCACAAAAACCGGTACACCGGCAGACAGACGTCGAGGCTTTTTATTATGAATTCCGCGCCGCTCGACCTGTGGCGCACGCGGCAGATCGTTTTTCCGTCCTGCTCCGCCAGGATCCCGGTCGTCTCGAAAAGTCCGTCGAGCGAGGCGAGCACTTCTTTTCTCGTTTTTTCCGTTTTCATATCAGTTTACGTATTCGGCGAGCGTGAACCAGTCCGTCACGTCGGGATACCACCACGCGCTCGTTTCGTATCCGCCCTCCGGCAGGATCTTACTGACTCTTTTTTCTATCGTGACCTTGACCGTCCTGTCGGTTCCGTTCAGATATATCACCCAGTATTCGTATGAGACCGGGCGTATCCCCGTCGCCTCTGGGAACTGCTTTTTCATTTCATCCTCGGAATACGGGTCTACGCCGATCCCGGATTCCGCCGCCAGCCCGCGCCAGCCGGCGGGCCTTTTCATGCCGGCGTTTTCTCTGACGTGAGCCTCGAAAGACGTATCCGGCTGATCCATGCCGACGGAATATTTCAGCATCCTGAAATCAGCGTCTTTACCGTCCGTATACAGCCGCGCCGTGACGACCGCGTTCCCGTCATCGCTGAAATACACTCTGTCCGGCAAAACGAGATCCTCGAGCTGGACGGACGATCCGATCTCGGGATTATCATACCCGAATATCTTTTCATCCCAGCCGCCGAAATGATTCAGTGCCGCAAAAAGATACTGTTTCGTCAGCATTTCCTCCTCGTTTTCGGGAGGACCGCCGGCGAACGTATCGGCAGAAACGATCGCGATGCTCGGCGTCTGTATCTGCGCCGAGCTCTCCTCGCCTTCCGTTTCCGGCGCCGTCGTGATCTCTTCCGTCGTCTCAGGCGGCACGGTCTCGGGAGCGGCGGTATCGGGAGCCGTCGTCTCCGGTTCGGTCGTCGCGGGGGCCGTCGTCACGGGCTCTGTCGTCACGGGAACTGTGGTCCCGGGCGAGGTCGGATCCGAAGCGGTCGTCTGCTGCAGCGTCCCTGCCGCGGTCGTTTCCGGTACCGTCGTAACGGGCGCCGCCGTGTCCGCCTCCGTCGCCGGCTGCTCCGGCTCGCTGTCGGAGACGGTGACGTCGGCTTCCGTCGCCGCCGCACTGTCCGTATCGTCGGGCGTGCTCTCCGGCGCGGTCGCATCGGGCTCCGTTTCCGTAACGGGAGCGCCGGTCGTGTTTTCCGAAGCGGTCGTTATATCGTCTTGCGGAGGCGCTTCCCTGCCGCGCAGCGATACCGTGAAGGCGAGGGCGGCGACAGCCGCTGCGAGCAGCAGCGCGGATAAAACGACGGGCAATATCCTGCCGCCGCGCTTCACGCCGGCGACACGGACCTTTGTTTTCTCGTCCGTCGGTTTCGCGCAGTAAACGCAGAAACGCGCGCCGTCTTCAAGCTGTGCGCCGCAGAACGGGCATTTCATGATCCGCCTCACCTCCCTTTGCCGTCATTGTATCACCTCCGCGTCAAAAAATCAATGTACCGGCGATATTTTCAACAAAATTTTTACGTTTTGCCGCGTACCGCCGCGTTTTTGTTTCCTCCGGTTTTTATCCGTACGTCCTTGATTTGCGCCGTCTTTTGTGATATAATAAAAAAATGAGGGAATTTTGCGGATTTTCATCAAAAAAATCGCGTTTTTATGCTGACAGGTTAACACAGACGCGAAAAAATATGTATAATTGGAGGCAGAGCAGATCAGATATGAGCAAATGGAGGTCCCCGTTTATGGATAAGACGACGAAAGAATTGCTCGAAACGATGAAAACGAGCAAGAACTATTACGAATATCTTGAGGAAAACCGCGATTCCATAAAAAATACCGGCCTGCTGAAGCCGGGACGCGCGCTCGGGGCTCTTATCGTCGAAAGCGGAAGGAGCAAGCCGGACGTGATAGCGCGTTCAATGATCGAAAAGCACTACGCTTATCAGATCCTGAGCGACAAGAAAAAGCCCTCCCGCGACAAAATGATAATGATGTGCTTCGGGCTCGGGCTTTCACTTGAACGCACGAACGATCTTTTCAAGGCGACCGGCTACACTCCGCTTTACGCGAAGGAGCTGCGCGACAATATCATAATTTTCTGTCTCGAAAAGAAGCTTAACGTGATCGACGTCAATCTGCTGCTTTCCGAGCGCGGACTGCCGATGCTTGATTAGAGCCGGCGCGACAGCTCGTCACAGAGCCTGTTCATGTTTACAAAGCAGATCACGGCGCAGACGATGAACACCGCAGCTCCGGCGAACCGGAACAGGCCGTTATAAAGCGTAAGGAAACCCGCCGCCGCGCTGATCCCGCAGGCTGCGATCCCGGCGACGCCGACCGTTCTGCATTTTATATATAAACCTTTCTTATAGGCCTCCTCGTCGAACGTGGGGGCTTTTGTATATCCGTCGACGGCGCGGCACAGATACGCGGAAAGCTTATAGAACAGCCACGCGAACAGGACGAAGCAGACCGCGCGGCAAGCCGCGGCGATCATATACGGTCCGCCGGTCGACGCCGTCGCCTCATAGGAGCCGTTGAAATACGCGCGGGCGATATAATACTCCGCCGCAAACGACACGGCACAGATCACCGCGGTGACGATCGACGCGCGCATTGCCGGTTTCGTTCCGGTTATACACCTTAATTTATAAAACACGGCTGAAAGCAGCGCCGCGGCGACGAGGTCCGGCAGCACGTCGAAGCCGTAGAACCGGACTCCGGCGAGGAACACGCAGGCGACGGTGACGAGCGCCGTACACGAGCGGACGGCGGCGTACGCCTGTTTCGCGTCGTCGCCCTCGATCTCCTCGGCGTATCTCTGCCGCATCACGGCGACGGACCCGGCGTCTTTGCGGAGCCGCCCGAAATACCGCAGCGCGAGGACGAAGAACACAGCGCCGATCAGAAACGAGATCACGAAGCACGCGATAGTCAGTACGCTTTTGCTGTCGTACAGCGTCGGCTTCTCAAGGTCGTCGACCGTGACGGATTCCTTATAGGCGTTGTTCGTCAGCACCGTGAGCTCCGGCCCCGTCACGAGCACGGCGCGGGCAATGACGAATATCCGCGAAAACAGCCTCAGATCGTCCGCCGATCTGTCCGGCACGTCGCAGCCGGAGCGCGAAGAGAGATAATAGCTTCCCTCGCACAGCTCCGAGAAGGCGGGGAGCAGAAACACCGTTTCCGCTATCGCGAACGCGAACACGAGAAGCATCGCCGTCGTCTCGTCGTTTATGTTGAGCACCGGCAGCGTCAGTATGAGCTTTGCCAGCGATATATATAACAGATACCGGAAATTGCGCCTGCTGCTCTGCAGATCGCCGTTGAGCTGCGAAAGCTTCGACAGTCCCGCAACGATAAGCAGATACCCGATCACGTCGGGCATTATATCGTACAGACCGAACGACGGCACGAACAGAAACGCAATGCCGGCGATTATAAGACCGTAACCCATACTCACAGCTCCTTTCGATATGATTATACAACTATATTATGAACGTTTCAAGCGCCGTTCGGATCTTTGACGAGCCGCACCGCCCAGTTGACCCTGCGCAGCAGGATGAAACCGAGCAACGCTTTAAGCAGCTCGAGCCCAGTCCCGATCGCAAACAGCGGGCGTATGCCGATATCCGTCAGCCGCGACAGCAGAAGCATCGCGGGAACGATCACGACCCACATGAAAACGCTGTCGAAAAGCACGGTGAATATGACCTTGCCGCCGGAGCGCAGCGTGAAATACGCGCCCGTCGCGTATGCGTCGAAAGGCAGTACCAGCGCAAACACGATTATCATGTAAGTCGAAAGCGACGCGACCTCATCCGACGTTTTATACAGCATCGGAAACGCTCTCGACACCGCGGCGAGTATGCACGACACGATCGCCGTGCAGCCGACGGCGAATATGAGCAGCTTTTTATCCGTCCGCTTCGCTTCCTCTGTCTCTCCGGCTCCGAGAAGATTGCCGATCATGACGGCGATCGCCGAGCCGAGCGAGAAATACACGACCGAGAACAGATTAGTCACGGCGGACGATATGCTTATCGCGGTCACCGCGTCGAGCCCGCAGGTTGAAAAACACTGGTTGCGGACCGTCACCGCGAGCGACCAGAACGCCTCGTTCAGCATCAGCGGCATTCCCATGACCGCGATCTTTCCGACGAGTGCCGGCGGCACGCGCAGAGATCTGAAAGCGCCGGCAATGAATCCGCATTTCTTTTTGTTCGCGCCGGTCCAGATCGCGAGGATAAGAAACTCCACGTAACGCGAGATCACCGTCGCCAGCGCCGCGCCGCGCACGCCGAGCGCCGGGGCACCGAAATGGCCGAATATCAGCGTGTAATTGAGAACGAGGTTGACGGCGACGGCGGCGGAGCTCGCCGCCATCGGCGGCACGGTCCTGCCCGTCTCGCGCAGAGTCGAAGAATACGCCTGAGACAGCGAATACGGCAGGATGCCCCAGAGCATTACCGAAAGATACTGCTTCCCCAGCGTAAGCGTCAGCTGCAGATCTATCCCCGATTCGGTCTCGGTCAGAAACGTGTTTATGAAAAACTCGCCGCAGAATATGAAAAGCACGATGCCGATGACGCCCGCGACCGCGCATATCACGGTCTTAATACGGAATGTGGCTCTGACGTTTTCCACGTCGCCCTTGCCGTGGTACTGCGCCGTGAATATCCCGGCGGCGGATACCGCGCCGAACGTCACGAGGTAGAAGACGAACATGAACTGGTTGACGATCGCAACGCCCGACGTCGCCTCGCTTGATACGTTGCCGACCATCACGTTGTCGAGCAGTCCGACGAGATTCGTCACGCCGTTCTGTATGACTATCGGGAACGCTATCTTGAAAACGGTTTTGAAAAAGCGTTTGTCGCCGAAAAATTCTTTGATCTTGCTCATTGATAAAGTTCTTTTCTTATGTCGTTACAGTGCGGCGGGAGCGATCCCCCGCCGCGATGTTTTTATCTTTGTTTTATTTAGCCGCCTGCGCCTTGTAATAGGCTACGGCGAGGTCGACGACGAGGCCGTACGACCGCACGCCCTCTTCCTGGCCGTGCGCCTGAAGAAATCCGTTGTTTACTTTCTCCGAGACCTCGGCTACCTTGTTTTCCCGGTATTTTTCGAAAAACTCGTTGTACGCCGCCATCTCGTTTTTATACGGCGCGGGCACGCGCTCCCTGTACAGCGATCTGTAAAGCTCTTTATCGGCGCTGTAAAGCGACGACGCGACGTACTCGAAAACGCTCGTGTAACCGGAATATCTGATATAGGGATCGTCGCTTTCGATGCAGACGAGGAACGCGACGAAATTCGCCTCGTCCTCGCGGCTGATCCCGCGCTGGTGCGCCATCTCGTGCGCCGCCGTATAAGGCAGCGTGTAATCCGGGAAATTTACGTTTATGTTCGCCTCGCCGGTGAAAAACGTGTAAACGCCGGATATATGCGTGTAAGTCCACGGCTCGGACAGCGCGACGGGCTTCGGGTTCGAATAGAATCTCGAAAGAAAACCGTATTTCTCGTACGCCTTCGCGTACGCGTCGTTCAGCTTCGCGTCCATCTCAGCCAGGCTGTAAGGCATGACCGATCCGCCGCCGTACGTGAATTCGATCCCGTCGACGTCGGCGCGCACGCCCTCCGCCAGCTCATACGCCGTCTCATACAGATCCTGCGCCGAGACGTTCTGACGGTCGAGCCCGAGCCTTTTGTCAAGCGGCGTCGTATAATAACCCGCAGAAAAATTGATCAGCAGCATCGCGTAGACGATCGCGGCGACGCCGACCAGATTGAACGAATAGCGGAACGTCCCCGTCCACGAATCCGAATTGCCCTTCCCCGCGAAATATATCAGCGACACGATCAGAAGCGGCGAAAGCAGTATCATCGACTCCGCGATCGAGAACGGGAAAAGGTTCGTCAGATACGCGAGCGCCGCGCGCGGGAATGTCGCGATCCCGCTCTGCCAGAAATCGGCGAACGCAGTTGACTGCGACGCCGCGAGCCTGACGAGCAGTCCCGCGGCGAGGATCGCCGCGGACGCTATGAAAAACGGGGAAAATATCT
>JAGDCE010000029.1 GCA_017958705.1 Clostridia bacterium | reverse complement strand
TTAATTTAGCTGTCCCTATGGGACAATTTAGCTATCGAACGCAGTGAGATAATTTAGCTGCGAGCGACTGCGAGCAATTTAGCTGTTTTCAAAATCATTCTTAATATCAGAGCGGTTAGAACAAGCTGAAAGAAAATAACCCACTATGACACTTTCTCTATTCGAAAGATGTCAAAGTGGGCTTGTTTCTTCTTTATGTTGCCTCTCCCTTTCGCCGCTTTTTTATTTTACGGTCTTGCGTGCGATCATCATGACCGTGCAGTTGACGGCGAGCATCGCCGTGCACGTCAGATCGGATAAAGTCCAGATCAGAGACGGCGCGATGACGGCGCCGGCGGCGACGGAAACGCAATATGCGGTGCGGTAGCATGAAGTCAGCTTCGGATCGATGAATCCCGCGGCGCACGTGCCGTAATACGCCCAGCAAAGCACGGACGCGAACGCGAAGAAGACCGTCAGAGTTGTCAGTATGTATCCCGCCGCGGGCCCGAAAAAACAGCCGTAGGCGTATATCGCCGACGCCGTGCCCTCAGCCGCGTCCGCTCCCGGCGCAAGAAGCACCGTCAGCGCCGTAAGGCCGCCGAAAAACACGGTGTCCGCGAACACCTCGACGACGCCGATTATCCCCTGAGCGCGCGGGTCGGAGACCGACGAGGCGGCGTGAGAGAAAGACGAGGTACCGCATCCCGCCTCGTGAGAGAAGACGCCTTTCGACAGCCCGGACCGCACGGCGGAGGCGATCAGCGCGCCGGAAAACCCGCCCGCCGCCTGCCGCAGCCCGAACGCGCCGGTAAAAATGCGGCAGATCACGGCGGGGACTTCGTTTATCCTCATCGAGATCGCTATGACCGAGATCGCGGCAAAAACGGCGCAGAAGACCGGCATCGCCGCCGACAGCAGATCAGAAACGCGTCTCATCCCGCCGCGGACGACGAGAAGACAGATTACGGCGAACACAACGCCGGTGACGGGCTTCGGCACGCCTAAGCTCACGTAAAGCGCCGACGACGCGGCGCTGCACTGTATGAACGGACCGGAGAAAAACGAGGTCAGAAGGCACAGGACCGCGACGAGCACGCCCGCGCGCCTGCCGCATATATCCGCCGTGTAATAAGGCGATCCGCCGATCCCGCCGCGTCTTCTGTGCTTTACGGACAGGTACGCTTCGCAGTATTTCAGCGGCGCGCCGAGCAGAGCCGAGACCATCATCCAGAACACCGCCCCGGCGCCGCCGAGCGAGATCGCCGCTGCGACTCCGGTTATGTTTCCGACGCCGAGCGTCCCCGCGAGCGCGACTGATAACGACGACGCGGCGGAGATGCCGTCGCCGGTCTTTGCAGAGCCGCCAAGCCCCGCTTTTTTCAATGAGAACGGTCTGCACCGCACGGCAAAATACGTCCCGCATACCGTCAGGAAAGTGAGCAGTACCGGCGACGCCGCGTACGTATCTATTAATTCGGCTGTATTCATGGTAAACACTATGAAGCGCGGCGCCGCATTATTCCGGCGGCGGCGCTTTTTTGCGCCGTAAAAACACGGTTGCGAAAAATATACCGAAAAGACTTGACTTATACCAAATTATGTAGTATAATTACAAAGCGCAATTATGGCGCGGGCGTTTTTTTCGCGCGTAAAAGTGAGGATCGGCGCAAAATCACGGAATAAAGTGACGCTTGCGCGCTTCACTGCGACTTATTCATCAGAGCCGCTTTACGGCGGCATAACTACGGCACATCAGGTATAAAATGAACGAAACACTCAAAAAAATATTCAATAAACAGACTTTCAAACAGCGTCTGCCGTTCGCTTTACTCGGCGCGGTGACGCCGTCATTCATGTTTTTCTTCTTCGGTATCCTCGAGATGTTCGCCGGGAACAGAGACGAATTCAAGTTCGCCGTCGGCGATTTCGGCCTGTATATACTGCTCATCGCGCTGGCCGTATCGCTCGCAATAGGGATCCTGATCATGTTTCTGCCGGAACCCGGCTCAAACGCCGTATTCGGCGTGTCGGCGTGGATATCCGTCATGGGCTACGTCCAGGCGCTGCTGCTCAACGGCAGCGGATCGCTCGGCGGCGACACGAGCAGTAAGCTCAACGTAGGATTCGCCGTTTTCGACGCGATACTCTGGATAGCCGCAGGCATAATTATCGTTGCAGGAGCTTTCATTATGCAAAGGAAGAGCATATTCAAACGCATATTCATAATCGCGATGATCATGCTGCTCGTCATGCAGATCACGGGATGCGTCACAAATATCGGCGATATCACCCGCGATCCGGCTACCGGTAATCCCGAAATAACGGACACGGAATCCGACATCGACAACGTCACTGCCGAAACGACGGAGCCGGAGACGATCTCCGGGCTTGAGACGCCCGGCACGACTGACTCGCCGGACACGACGGAACCGGAGACCACCGAGCCCGTTACGACAGAACCGGAGACGACCGAGCCGGTAACCACGGAGCCGGAGACGACGGAACCGGTGACGACCGAGCCCGAGACCACTGCGCCGGTCACCACGGCGCCGGTGACGGAAGATCCCGGCAAGACGGATCCGTCAAAAGCGTATCTGACGAAGCAGGGACTCGATCAGGTCTCGACCGGCAAGAATATCGTAGTATTCCTTATAGACAGATTCGACGTCAGCTATTATCAGAGCCTCGTGAAGTCCGATCCGGATTTCTTCGACGGACTTGACGGTTTCACATATTTCGGAGACAACGTATCGCTTTATTCCCGCACGTATCCCGGCGTCACGACGATGATCACCGGAGTCGACATAGACTGGACGGCGCAGACCTCGTCGGAATACTTCCATAACGCCTATCAGGGTTCGAACTTCCTTCACGATCTTCGCGCCAACGGATATCAGATAAAGATTTATACCCAGAGCTATTACTGCTACAGAGAGGGCACGCCGCTCGTAGGCGTCGCCGACAACATCTCTATCTCGAGCGGATACAAGATCTCGAGCACGAAGGCGCTCGTGGACAACCTCATTTCGCTGTCCGCTTACAGATACCTGCCGACGTTTTTGAAAGAGGACATCAACATCTCGACGGCGTCGTTCAACGGCATAGTCAAGCTCAACGGCACCGCGCCGCTTTACGAGATAGACGACCCGGCGGTCTGCGGACAGATCCTTGAAAACGGACTCAGCTTCGACGTCGACGGGAACTCCTATATATTCATCCATCTCAACGGCTGTCATTCGCCGTACAACATGGACAGCAACGCCAAGCGCACCAAGGACGCAAACTCCAAGGAACAGCTAAAAGGCTGCTTCAAGATGATAAACTATTATCTTGACCAGATGAAACAGCTCGACGTATACGACGATGCGACTATAGTCATCACCGGCGACCATCCGAGAGCCAGAGACGATGAGGCGGTGCCGGGCGAGCCGAGGCTCACGGCGCTGTTCGTCAAAGCCGCGGGCGACAGAGGAGAGCTGAAGTATTCTAACGCTCAGGTCAGCCAGGCTAACCTGATCCCGACGCTCGTAAAATCCGCGGGCATAAGCACCGGTCACGACTACGGACGCTCGTATTTCGAGGTGCCGGAGGGCGAGAACACGGTCAGATATCACAAATTCCAGCTTTCCGGAAACAAATACAACGAAATAGTAACGTTCAAGGTCACGGGCACGGGCACCGACTTCAAGAACTGGAGCATCGATTCCCGCACGAAACTCCCCGGATCGTTCTACAGATAAGAGGCGGATAATGGATTATATTTGCTACCCGTTCGGGTATCTGATGAAATGGTGCTGGGAGCTCGTAAACAACTACGGATTCGCGATAATCCTGTTCACGCTCGTAACGAAACTGCTGCTTCTGCCGCTCTCCGTCTGGGTCCACAAGAATTCGATAAAGATGGTCAGGATGCAGCCGGAGATAAACTTCCTGAAGGTCAGGTACTACGGCGACAAGGACCGCATACTTGAAGAGGAAAACAAACTCCACAAGCGCGAAAAATACAACCCGCTGATAAATATCATACCGCTCGCGCTGCAGATAATCCTGCTGTTCGCGGTGCTGTATATCATAAAAGAACCGCTTACCCATATATTCCACATAAGCGACGACGTTTTAAAACTGTTTGCGGGCTTCAATAATATGAACCTGGATCACAGGGCGGATCAGCTCGCGATAATCCGCGCCGTTCAGGACGGGACGATCCCGATGACGATATCGGACAGAGTCGAGGTGATCGAGGCGATGAACCTCATCAAGACGTTCGATCTCGATTTTATCGGCATAAGGCTCGACAACGTCGCGTCTCAGGTCTGGGGCTGGTACACGCTCGTACCGTTCATCGCCGCGGCGTCGGCTTATCTGCTTTGCTACGTTCAGAACAAAGCGAACGTACTGCAGATGGAGCAGAGCAAACTGAACAAATACGGCATGACGGCGCTGTCCGTCGGACTGTCGCTGTACCTCGGCTTCTTCGTTTATACCGGCGTCGCGCTGTACTGGGTCGCCGGCAACATATTCGCGGTGATACAGCAGCTGCTGCTCAACGCGGCGATCAACCCGAAAAAGCACGTCGACTACGAACAGCTTGAAAAAAGCAGGGATGAGCTGCGCAAGATCGAAGCCGTCGGGGCGGAGAGCAAAAAGGACGCCGATTACAGAGAACACCGCAAACGCGAAAAAGCCGACTGCAAGCGCTTTTTCAAGATCGTAAACAAGCACGTCGTCATCTGGAGCGAGCGCAGCGGCTTCTATAAGTATTATGAGGCGCTGATCGACGGACTGCTGTCCGGCTCGAACCTCGTGGTGCACTATATCACGAACGATCCCGACGACGCGATCTTCAAAAAAGCCGAGACCGAACCCAGGATCAAACCGTATTACGTGAGCATCAAAAAACTCATCACCGTGATGATGAGGATGGACGCGGATATGGTGATAATGACGACGCCGGATCTGCAGAACTATTATATAAAACGCTCGCTCGTCCGCCGCGACACGGAATATATCTTCGTGCCTCACGACATGATGAGCGTGCACATGGGCTTCCGCAAAGGCTCGCTCGATAATTTCGACACGATATTCGCGACCGGACCGCACGTGGAGCGCGAGGTCAGGGCGACGGAAAAACGTTACGGTCTGCCGGAAAAGACGATCGTGAAATTCGGTTATCCGCTTGCGGAAAAGCTCGAGGCGGCGTACGAGTCGAAGCCTCAGCAGAGCAGCGGCAGAAAAGAGATACTGATCGCGCCGTCGTGGCAGGAGGACAACCTGCTCGACAGCTGCGTGGACACGTTGATCTCTCGCCTGATCTGCGACGAGTATCACGTGACGGTAAGACCGCATCCCGAATACAGCAAGCGTTATAAAGAAAAGCTTAATTCGCTCGTCGAGAAGTATAAGGACGTGCCGGAGGAAAAGCTCAGCTTCGAACTCGATTTCACTGTCAACAAGTCGATATATTCGTCCGATCTGCTCATAACGGACTGGTCCGGCATCGCGTACGAATTCGCGTTCGCGACCAAAAAGCCGGTGCTCTTCGTGAACACGAAGATGAAGGTCGAAAACCCCGACTGGCAGGAGATCGGAGAGACGCCGGCCGAGATCTATCTGCGTCCGCAGATCGGTCACGCGCTTGAAAAGTCGGAGCTTGAAGACGGCGTGAAGTCAGCCGCGGACGATCTGATAGCGCACAGCGCCGAGTATCACGACAAAATAAACGAACTGAAGCTCTCGCACCTTTACTCCTACAACACTAACGGAGCCGAGGGCGTCAGATATATACTGAGAAGATTATCAGAGATGCAAAAGCAAAGGAAGGAGAACAAGTAATGCTGTTATATATCGATATAAGCGCGTTTTCATACGCCATCCCGCTGATCGCGGGCGTAGCCGTCGGTATAGGATCGTGGCTTTTCCTGCGTTTCCGCAAGGCTAAGCAGAAAGTGTCCAAAACGCTCGGTATAGACGAGAACGCCGGCAAAGAGGTCGAGGACGACATCGTCATAAACGACGAGACCGAAAAGCTCGCAATAGACGAGAACGCCGACAAAAAAGTCGAGGACGACGCAGTCATAAAAGACTGAACGAAAAAGAAAAAAGGCGGCGAATGCGCCGTAGAAAAGACCGGCTGATGATGCTTATCAGCCGGTCTTTTACTTTTATTGTTCACGGTCGATGCCGAGCCGTACGCCCTCGTACAGATAATCGTACCATTTGAAGTTGCGCCAGGAGTTGTAATGATACCGGTGCATCTCCTCGGTCAGCAGCAGCATCTTGCCGACGCTGCGGCGATCCGGCGTGAATTCGTAGAACGCGCCGTTTATATACAGCGAGAATTTCGCCGTGCTCGTCATTATGGCAAGCGAGTAGACCGTGGAATATCCGAGCTCGAACGAGAACGGCTCGCCGTTTTTCGTACCCTCGAATCTGATCCCTTTATGGTCTATCGTGAAGACGCCCTCGCCGCACGGCTCGCTCGTCTTCATCTTGTTCACGTATTTGTCGGGCGGCAGATATCCGAGCGTGACGTGCTCGGAGAAAGAGAATTCCGGATCTTCTCTTATCTGCTTTATCACCGCGGCGCGCTCGTCGAGCACCCACTGAGAGGGTGAGCGCGGTATGACGCAGGAGCCGTTGAACGGGATGAACTCGTATCTGTCGTTCATCATGGCGCCGTTGGAACAGACCTTGCATCTTATGCTGTCGCCTTCGGCTTCCATCGAAAGCTCGGCGCCGCATTTCGGACAGCGGTAGCAGATCTCGTCGAGATGCTCGCAGCTGTGCCCGTGCATCTCCCATTTGATGCCGCGCTCGTACGTCCACTCGAATTCGTCGTGGCGGAACTCTTCGTTGAGCGCGTCCTCGACTTCCTCGTCGGTCATGCTTTTCAACTGCTCCGGCGTGAAGAGCAGGAACAGATGCGCTTCCGTGCGCCCCTTGCGCTCCTCAAGAAAATGCTTTGTGCTCGTCAGATACTGTCCGCGCATGCGCACGCAGTAAACGGGGATGCCGTAATGCTTCAGAAAATGGCCGGAGCCGGGGACCACGGGCTGGTTCGTGCCGTAGATCGAGCTCATGCCCTCGGGCGAAAACGTTACGATCCCGCCCTGTTTGATTATCGAGTTTATCGCTTTGATGCCGAGTCGGTCCTGCGTATAGACCTTTTTCGGCAGGATGCGGTTGAGTCTGAACACCGTGTGAAGGTGCGATCTGAAGAATTCGCTGTATCCGGCGACCATGTTATATCTGCCGGGGTACACGAGCTTCATCGTGTAAAGGTGGTCGAGGCGTGAAAGATGGTTCCAGATGAGGAAGCACGCTCCCTCGCGGTCGTTTATGTCGACTTCGGATGAAAAATGAGGCGCGTATTTCGGTAAAAGCACGGTCGAACCGATGGCGTTGTAAAGGCCGGTCACCGTGCGGCTCGGTATCTTGAATTTTCGCTTTTCAAGCTTCTGCTGCAGGTTGGGTTTCTGCTTTCCTTCCTTGCTCATAAAAAACTCCTTGATGAAAGATGACTCATTATATCACAAAGAAGACGAAAATGCAAGAGCTTTTCTCAAAATGCTATTTGCGGCATAAGAATCTGTTGAACCCGAACGTTACGAACGGGCGAAGCACCGTACAGCCGACGTTGAAAACGAGAAACTGAACCGGACGCAGATAGAAAACACGCATCAAAGCGGACGATATCGCGAACTTGAACCGCAGAGCGGCGGCGTAACGGCGAAGTATTTTCGGGTCTGACGCCGAGATCGACTGCGCCGCGGCCTTGCCGCTTCCGATGCCGTAGCGCAGGCCGGAAAGCGTCAGAGGGTCGCACGCGCCGAGCGCGTCGCCGACGAAATAAACGTCGCCGATGACCGGTTTTCCGACGCTCGCCGGCGTGAACGCCGCGTAAAGCCCGGAGACGTCGGCGTCGACGCCGAGCGACGATAAGTATTCTTCAAACAGCGCCCGGTAATCCCTGTTTTTGTCGTAGTAGTCGGTAAGCCCGACGTTGCAGCGGCCGTTGTACGTGCTCTGCCAGCCGTAACCTTTGGGCGAGGCGCCGAAGATTATTTTTATGCCGTTTTCTTTATCCGTCGGGAAAATCAGCTGCATCGCTATGTTGCGGCGGCGCCTGTCCTGATATCTGCTCCCGAAGCCGAGCGTGCCGTCGGCGAACACGATATGCCTGTATTTAACGGTCACACCGCCGGAAAACGTCACCGTGTGCGCGTCGGCGTCGTGAGAGATTATCGCCGTCTTTTCGGCGACGGTCACGCCGGCGCTTACCGCGAGCCGGAAGAACGCGTCGTCAAGCTCAACACGGTTTATCCGCGGCCCGGTGTAGAGGAATCTGTTTCTTATCTTCTGTTTTTCGCGGTTTTTGTATATGAGTCTGAAATCGTCTATCAGCGTATATCCGCAGCCGTCGACGTCGAGTCCGAACTCCTCGTAAGCCTTTTTCGTCTTGTTCGTTATGTATCCGGCGCAGCACTTGTCGCGCGGGAATTTGCAGCGTTCCGCGACGAGCAGATCGCTTTTGCCGAGCCTCTTAAGCTGCATGGCGCAGGAAAGCCCCGCGGGACCCGCGCCGATTATGATCGTATCGTAGCTGTTTTTCAACATATGGTCGCTCCGGTATTGACAAATCCTTTATTTTGTGTATAATATAAGCAGCGCGCACGGCGCGGACGGATCGCCGCGGCTTAACGCGTATTATCGAAAAACGATAATAAATATTTGAATTTTATTATATCACCCGCCGTCTGATTTGTCAAGAGGATACGGCAAATTAAATCGAATACCGGCGAGTGACGTCATTTTACCGGAGGTGCAAAATGAAACTTGAGCCCATCGTGGTATCTCTGCTTGATACCGACCTTTACAAATTCAATATGGATCAGGTGATCTTCCACAAACACACGGACTTATGCGGTCAGTACTTTTTCAAGTGCCGCAATAAAGGCGTAGTGTTCACGCAGGAAATGGCGGACGAGATAAACGCACAGGTCGACCATCTCTGCTCGTTGAGATTCAAAAAGGAAGAACTTGAATATCTTCGCTCCATCAGATTCATCAAATCCGACTACGTGGAATTTCTGCGTCTCTGGCATCCCATAAGGGATTACGTGACCGTAAAGCTTCTCGATTCGGGAGAGCTTTCCGTCGTGGTCGACGGTCCGCTGTTTTCCGCGATGCAGTTCGAGATATATCTGCTCGAGATAATAAACGAAGTTTATTTCCGCATGAAATACGATTACGAAACGCTGAGAGCGTCGGCCGAAGAACGCCTGAACGCCAAGATAAAGGCGTTCAACGAGGGCAAATACACGTTTAAATTCGCCGAATTCGGCTGCCGCAGGCGTCTGTCGCGCGAATGGGAGGACGTCGTCGTCCGCCGCTTCTGCGCTGAGACGAAGAACTGCGTCGGTACCTCGAACGTATATCTCGCCATGAAATATGACGTTACGCCGATCGGAACGTACGCGCACGAATTCGTGCAGATGTATCAGGGCATAGACTCGATCCCGCTCTCCTACACGAACCACTACGCGATGCGCGACTGGTACGACGAGTACAAGGGCGATAACGGAACGGCTCTGACCGATACGATCACGACAGACCTGTTCCTGCTCGATTTCGACCGCTCCATGGTAAACAACTACACCGGCGTCCGCCACGACAGCGGCGACCCGTACGTTTGGGGCGAAAAGATAATCCGCCATTACGAAAGCTACGGCGTCGATCCGAGGACGAAGCTTTTGCTGTTCAGCGACAGCCTCGATTTCGACCGCGCGCAGAAGCTTCACGAGTATTTCTGCAACAAGACGAAGGTATCGTTCGGCATCGGCACCTTCGTGGCAAACGATACGTGCGAGAGCGCGCTCAATATCGTGATCAAGCTCCAGTACGTCAACGGCAGACCGGTGGCGAAGCTGTCCGACGACGTCGGCAAAGCGATGTGCAGTGACGAGGGATATCTCGAATATTTAAAGAGCGCCGTTAAATTCAGGATCAACAGAGAAAAGAACTGAGAACGATAAAACAAAACGGGCGGCTTCGCTTCATTAAGCAACTCGGTTGCTGTCTTCATCAGTGAGCGAAGCGAACGTCTTCATTATACCGGATGAATAAGAAAATGCAGTCTGATTTTGTTTTCAGTCTGCTTTTGTTAAGCGTTCACTACTCGCCACGCTGACGCACGGTGAAAAAACTTCCTTATGACGTCCGGGTATCATCCGGCCCGCCTTTTTCTTTTGAATATCGGGTATTATTTGATTTCAAACGTCGTGAACACCGGCAGATGGTCGGAGATCCACAGACCGTCCTGTGATATCAGAAACGTTTCGTAAGTCAGCGCCGTTGTGTTCTGCGGATCGTAGAACACGTAATCTATCGGCTCGCGCGTCGGATCGTAAGAGGTGCTTGACTCGTCATAGTTTTTCGTCATCGTGGCGGTGTGGTTCCCGTCGACGGTCACCGGCGCGTCGAGGCGCGAGTCGGAGAGCGCGATCGAATAAGTCGTGCCGTCTTCCTCTTTGATAACGCTCTGTCCGCTGATCATCTTTATCAGCGCGTACGTCTTGCCCGCGCTCGTAGTGCGGCGGTTGTTTAGGTCGCCGGACAGGAACATCGGCATATCCTTGTAATTCTGCGCGAACTTGATAATGACTTTGATCTGTTCTTTTCTTATAGTGTTGCCGACCGTGGAGCTGTTGTCGCCGTTGTGGTCGAGATGCGTGTTCATGTGGATGAACCGCACGCCTGTCGCCTTGTCACGCAGAACCGCCCAGGTGCAGATCCTCGGGTAATTCGCCTTGTATTCTTTTTCATCAACGACGACGGACGTCAGCGATCCGACCTTGTCCGGCGTGTCGGACAGCCAGAACGTGCCGCTGTCGATAAGCTCGAATTTGTCCTTGCGGTAGTAGATCGGGTTCGCTTCGCCGCCGGCCGAACGCGGCTCGCCGACGGATGCGTACGAGTCGTTGAAAACGTATTCGTTAAGCCACTTGCGCCACGTCGTCGTAACTTCTTCCATACCGACGACGTCTGGCATCAGCTCGTCAACGAGCCTGCGGTAAAGCTCGGATCTGACGATGAACGGCGCGTTGTTGCCGTTTTCGGTCTGTATATTGAACTGAAGCAAGCGGAGCGCCAGACCGTCGCCCGTCTGTTCCTGTACCGGATAAACGTCCGGAGTCACGTACTTTTCTGCCTCGGATCTCGTGCAGACGCGGATCTCGCTGATAAGCACGCTCTCGCCGTTTTTACCGGCGTTCTGTTCGAAATCAATGCGGAACGCGCTTATGTCGTTCGTTCGCACGGCTTTTGTAAAATCAAAGCATATATAACACCACTTGTCCGCGGACGGGACCACGGTGTATATCTCGGTGCGCGTCGCTGTGGATTCGCTGAGCTCCGCCACGCCGAGAAGCCCGAACCTGCGGTCGTGAGCGTCCGCGAGCCTGACTTTGAGAACGATGAACGGCGCCTCGGCGACGTTAACGTTTGCTTTTCCGACGGATGCGCAGTATCCCTTGTAGTCGAAGTATATGACAGGACACGCGGAGTTTGCCGAGATCACGCCATTCGTCGTGATGCGGATCGCTTTGCCTCCGGCGCCGTCGTCCGCCGCCTCGGCTTTGCAGTAACGCTCGCGGCTGAAATAGCCGAGCAGACCCGCGGCGTTGTCGGCGTCGACTTTGATCACGTCGAGCGGATCGAGCGGCGCGGGCGCGGTCGTCTCCGGCTCCGTCGTCTCCGGTTTCGTTTCCGGCGCGGTGGTCTCCGGCTCCGTCGTCTCCGGTTTCGTCTCCGGCTCCGTCACGGGAGCTTCGATCGTGACCGGCTCCGTTGTGACCGGTTCGGTATCGGGTGCGGTCGTGTCGTCCGCGGCGGTCGTGTCGTCCGCGGCTGTCGTGTCGTCCGCGGCTGTCGTGTCGTTCACAGTGGTCTGCGTATCGGTCGCCGCCGGCTCCGTATCCGTCGCCGCTTCGGTCCCGGTCGCGACCCCGTCGGTGTCTGTGACCGTGACAGTCGTGTCGTCATACGATATCGCGTCCGTCGTCTCTGTTTCTTCGCCGCAGCCCGTCAGTACCGGCGCGCACAGGCAAAGCAGCAGAAACACGGATATAATCCTGATAAAATGCTGTTTTCGAACTGATGAAATCATGATCGTTCTCCCGAAGATGTTGTTTATTTGATTATAACACATAAAACCCGGTTTTGCAAGTAAGATTTTAATTTTCTTTCATCTGTTTTAACCGTTGTTTCATTCATTTTCATTGACAAATCGTCTTATCCGTGGTACAATTACGTACAGATGACGAGCCGTGGAGGAGCATATGGAATACAGGACCGAAAAAGACAGTATGGGGCAGATAAACGTCCCGGCGGACCGGTACTGGGGTGCACAGACAGAGAGGAGTCTGCATAATTTCAGTATCGGCACGGAAAAGATGCCTGAGCAGATAATAAAGGCCTTCGCCGTGATAAAAAAAGCCTGCGCGATGACGAACGAAAAACTCGGCCTGCTCGACGGCAGGCGCGCCGCGCTGATTTCGACGGTGTGCGACGAGATACTCGACGGCGGCCTTGACGGGAACTTCCCGCTCTCCGTCTGGCAGACGGGCAGCGGAACGCAGACAAATATGAACGTCAATGAAGTCATCGCCTGTCGCGGAAACGAGCTGGCGGGAGAAAAGCTCCTTCATCCGAACGATCACGTTAATCTGAGCCAGAGCTCGAACGATACGTTCCCGACCGCTCTTCACGTTTCCGCGATGCAGCTGCTGCGCGGAAAACTCGAGCCGGCGCTCGAGGAGATGATCACGACTCTGGTGCGGCTTGAGGAAGAGAACGAGGGCGTGATCACCGTCGGCCGCACGCATCTTCAGGACGCGGTCCCGATCGCGTTCTCGCAGGAGATAAGCGGCTGGAGATCCATGATAGAAAGATGCCTTTCGGCGATATGCGGAACGTATCAGGGGCTGTCCGGCCTCGCGCTCGGCGGCACAGCCGTCGGGACCGGCCTCAACTGTCCCGACGGCTTCGCGGAGGCCGCGGCTGACGCGGTGTCCGCTCTGACCGGGATCCCGTTTCACACGGCGGAAAACAAATTCCGGGCACTGTCGTCGAAAGACGACGCAGCCGTGGCCCACGGAGCGCTGAAAGCGCTTGCCGCCGACCTGATGAAGATAGCGAACGACGTGCGCTGGCTCGCGTCCGGTCCGCGCTGCGGCCTGGGCGAGATCAGGATCCCCGAGAACGAGCCGGGATCGTCGATAATGCCCGGAAAAGTCAACCCCACGCAGTGCGAGGCGCTGACGATGGTCGCCGCTCAGGTCATGGGCAACGACGTGACCGTCGGTTTCGCGGCGTCGCAGGGGAATTTCCAGCTGAACGTATATATCCCCGTGATCGCGTATAATTTCATACAGTCGGTCACGCTTCTGTCCGACGCGGTGAGGTCGTTTACGGAAAACTGTCTTTCGGGCATCAAAGCCGACCGGGAGAAGATGGCGGAGAACCTGAGCAAAACGCTGATGACCGTGACGTGTCTGTCGCCGAAGATCGGCTACGACAACGCCGCCGTGATCGCGAAGACCGCGCATAACAACGGCACCACGATAAGAGAAGAGGCGGTGCGCCTCGGCTATATGACGGAAGAAGAATTCGACAGCATGGTACGGCCCGAAAAAATGATATGAGCCCCGAAAGGAACAGATAAATGAATTACTCCGAAGAATCGCTGAAAAAGCATTACGAATGGCGCGGCAAGCTCGAAACAGTGCCGAAAATGAAGATAGAGAACAAAGACGATCTGTCGCTCGCGTATACGCCGGGCGTCGCAAGAGCGTGTCTTGAGATACAGAAAGATCCGGAAAAATCGTACGCGCTGACCGGGCGCGGCAACCTCGTCGCCGTCGTCACAGACGGCACCGCGGTGCTCGGGCTCGGCGACATCGGACCCGAGGCGGGAATGCCGGTGATGGAAGGCAAATGCGTCCTGTTCAAGACGTTCGGCGGCGTCGACGCGATACCGCTCTGCGTCAGAAGCAAGGACACGGATGAGATAGTCAACACGATCGCGCTGCTCGCCGGGAGCTTCGGAGGGATAAATATAGAAGATATAGCGGCTCCGCGCTGCTTTGAGATAGAACGAAAGCTCAAACAGAGATGCGATATACCGGTCTTCCACGACGACCAGCACGGCACCGCCGTGGTAGTGCTCGCCGCACTGCTCAACGCTTTGCGCGTAGTCGGAAAAGAGATCGGTAAGATCAGAGCCGTCATAAACGGCGCCGGATCCGCCGGCATCGCTATCGCAAAGCTGCTTCTTTCATGCGGCCTGAACGATCTTATAATCTGCGACAGAAACGGCGCGATCTGTGAGGGCGCGGGCCCGCTCAACCCCGCGAAAGCAGAAATAGCGAAAATAACGAACAGGGCGCACGTCACGGGTAGTCTTGCCGACGTCCTCGCCGGTGCCGACGTGTTCATCGGAGTCTCCGCGGCGAATCTTGTCAGCCAGGATATGGTCCGCAGTATGGCGGAGCGTGCGATAGTGTTCCCGATGGCGAACCCGGATCCCGAGATAATGCCGGATCTCGCGCTTGCCGCCGGCGCCGCGGTCGTCGGGACGGGACGAAGCGATTTCCCGAACCAGATAAACAACGTCCTCGCGTTCCCGGGGATATTCCGCGGAGCGCTCGACGTCCGTGCGAGCGATATAAACGAGCCGATGAAACTCGCCGCGGCAAAGGCGATCGCGGGACTCGTCCCGGAGGACGAGCTGTCGGCTGACTACGTTATCCCGCACGCGTTCGACCGACGCGTAGGCCCGGCGGTCGCAGCCGCCGTCGCCGAGGCGGCGCGCAGATCGGGCGTCGCCAGAGCGTGAACGCTCACGGTAGGTTATAACAACGTAAAAACGGCGCGCCGGCCGTTATGCGGCGCGTCTAAAATATTATAAAAGGGAGTAGAATTATGGGAAAAGCAGCAGGATTGGACGCTTTCACTCAGATCCATGAGACAGAGAAGAAAGTGTCCGGCAGAAAGATCAGGATAGGTATCATCGGCACCGGCTGGATCGCCGGCATGCACGCCGAGGAATACCTGAAAATGGACGACGTCGAGATCGTCGCGCTCGCGGATATCATACCCGGCAAAGCGCAGAAGTTCGCGGATCAGTTCGGCATCAAAAACTGCAGGATCTACGACAGCGATCTTGCGCTCGTCGAAAATGAAAAGGATCTTGACGGAGTCAGCATCTGCACTTACAACTGCCAGCACGCGCCCTGCGCGATACACGCGCTCGATCACGGCATAAACGTCATGCTCGAAAAGCCGTTCACCGTCACGCTCGACGAGGCGATCGAGGTCATGCGCGCCGAGAAGCGCAGCGGAAAGATACTCACGATCGGCTTCCAGCCGAGAATGAGCGAAAACATGCGGATGATAAAGAAGATCGTGCAGTCCGGAGAGCTCGGCAAGATCTATTACATCCAGGCGGGCGGCGGCAGACGCAGAGGCATCCCGACGCCGTTCGGAACGTCGTTCATCGAAAAGAACACGGGCGGCATCGGCGCCGTAGGCGATATCGGAACGTATTCGCTCGATATGCTGCTCGGAGCCGTCGGATATCCGAAACCGCTCACCGTCTCGGGCTACACCTCGTCGTTCTTCGGCAAGGATCCCGATTATTATCCCGGCCATCCGGAGTATGCGGATAAGTTTGGCGTAGACGACTTCGCGGCCGGCTTCGTCAGACTCGAAGGCGATATAATACTCGACTTCCGTATCTCGTGGGCTATGAACATGAATACCTCCGGCGACGCGCTGATACTCGGCACCAAGGGCGGCCTGAGGATCCCGTCGACCGACTGCTGGAACGGCGATTTCGGCGCTCCGCTGACGATCTACAAGACGCTGTGCGGCGAGGAGATCGAATACAAGGTCCCGCTCAAACCGTCGGGCGACCTGTTCTTCAAGAAGCTGCGCGCGTTCGTCGATTCGATCCGCTTTGGCGGAAAGCCGACCGTGCCCTCGAGCGAGATCGTCATAAACCAGGCGATCATCGACGGCATCGTCCGCTCCGCCGCTCTGGGCAAAGAGATAACCGTTCAGATCCCGGAGGTCTGAGCCGTCTCATCCCCCGAACCCATAGATCCCCGCTGAACCGGGGATCTTTCTTTGTTCTGCAAAAAACCGCAGACCGCGTTTCGGCGGGTTTTGTGTATGTGCTGACGCTTATAACAGCCGTCCGCCGTTCTTTTTGTCTGATACTGATTGACTTTTATGACGTGATGTGATATTATATGATCGGACGGTAAAAAATCAAACCGCTTATTGCTTTAACAACATCCGGAGGTCAACACAATGAAAAGAGCAAAGGTTTTAATCAAAAGATCCGCTGTTTTGCTGATTTGCGTCACGGTGCTTATCATGTGCACGGCGACCGCGCAGAATATGCGCGTCCGTGCCGCCGACCCGTCAGACGACGAATATCCCGTTCGTGAAGGCGATTTCACGTCGGCGCCTCGCGGCGGCAGTTTGGTCGTTGCGATAGAGGGCTCTTTCGTTACAGTGAGCGATACGGAAAAGCAGGACGTGCTTGACAGGATCAACGAGATCCGTCTTGAAGCCTGCAAAGAGCATCTTGTAAATCCGGAGTATTCAAACAAGACGCTTTCCGAGTCGGATTATGTACCGATCAAGTGGTCTATGCTTCTTGAAATGGTCGCCGCGATGCGCGCCGTGGAAGCGTCGGTTTATTGCATGCACGGAAGGATCGGAGCGACGCAATGGGGCAATACAAATTCAACCTTTGAAAACGGATACGGAATCAGAGCCTGCAGCGAAGTTATAGCGTGGAACTGGAACTATGATGATGCAGCCGCGCTCGTGGAAGCGGTCGACCAGTGGTACGAAGAAAAGTACGATTACGTCAACGAGACTCCGGGCGCTGTTACCGGTCATTATACGGCTTTGATCAATCCGAATAATCTTTACATCGGATTGTCGGGTTTCTGGAATCCCAACATGCGCGGCACGAATACAGTAAGCAGATATACGACGGTCGCCGCGCAATTCGCAAGACCTTCGTGGCAGTCGGATCCCAACATCAGAGAAGATATCGCCGGCATCGGCGGGCGTGTGGCGCAGAAGATTGAAGTTGCGCCGTCACTTATCGGCGAACTCAGCCTTTCGGCGGATAAAGAAATTGTTATCGGACAGACCTCAAAGGTCGTCGCCGGAGCGGTCGTGAAAACGACCGGCGGTGTGTACGGGACGTCGTACGGTGTCGGAAACGTATATGCCGGACTGACTTGGGAGAGCAGCGATCCGTCGGTGATCTCGGTTTCCGTCGACGGCACGATCACCGCGGTGTCAAAAGGGACCGCGACGATAACCGCATCTGTCCCGGATCAGAACGTAGAGGCTTCAATAACGATAACCGCCGATACGCAGACAGGGCAGAATACGTTTATGCCCGGCGACGTCAACGGAGACGGTTCGGTCGACAACCAGGACGTAGTCGCGCTGTTCAGATACGTCAGCGGCGGAAAAGTCGAAGTCGTCAAAGCGGCGCTTGACCCCGACGGCGACGGAAATGTGACAAACATAGACGTCGTTATACTTTTCAGATATGTCAGCGGCGCAAACGTCGGGCTGTCGACCGTCCCGTATACCGGATAATAACGATACGCATATAAAAGGATGGCGATGCCGCCATCCTCTTTATTGTTTCCGCGGGTTTCATGCTTTGATACGGTTTCAGGCTCCGCGCGCCGCGTGCGTCGGATTTGAAGAAAAACGTCAATATCTTCTTCCAATCGGTTGACTTATCGGATAAAATATGCTAAAATAAAAGTGAAAAGACACAACGTCTGCAATTTTTGTCCGGAGGTATGATAATGAGACAAAGCGGAGTACTTCTTCATATTACCTCGCTCCCGTCGGACGGAGGCATCGGAACGCTCGGCAAAGCCGCGTACGATTTCGTCGATTTTGTAAAGGATTCCGGCATGACGATATGGCAGATGCTGCCGCTCGGCCCCACCGGCTACGCTGAATCGCCGTACCAGAGCAGCTCGACCTTCGCGGGCAACCCGCTCGTCATCGACTTTGAGATGCTCGAGGCGGAAGACCTTCTGCCGAAGGGCTCGTACGAGCCGCTGCCGGTCCTGCAGAACGTCGATTTCGAGGCCGTAAAAAAACAGAACCGCGAATTGATAAAGCGTTCGTTTGAATACTCTTACGAAAAACTCGGCAAAAACATACGCGAGTTTGAGAAAAGTCATCCGTGGGTTCGTGATTACGGACTGTTCAGGGCGATAAAATCACTTTATAACGAAGACTCGTGGATGCAGTGGCCGGATCAGAAGATCCGTCTGAGAAAGCCTGCGGCGGTAAGAAAGTACAAAAAAGAGCTCGCGGATCAAATTGACCTTTACGTGTACGAGCAGTACGTCTTTTTCGATCAGTGGTCAAAGCTGCACGAATACGCAAAAAGCAAGGGCGTGATGCTGATGGGCGATCTTCCGATCTACGTAGCGGAAGACTCGGCCGACGTCTGGCTCAATCCGGAGATGTTCGAGCTTGACGAGCAATGCCGGCCGATCAGGATCGCCGGAGTCCCGCCGGATTATTTCTCCGAGAACGGTCAGAGATGGGGAAATCCGCTTTACGCCTGGGACAGGCACGAAGCGGACGGGTATTCGTGGTGGATCAGCAGGCTGAGAGCCCTCGGCGAAATGTTCGATATTCTGAGGATCGACCATTTCATCGGCTTCGCGAACTACTACGCCATACCTTCGAGCGAACCGACGGCTCTGCACGGAAAATACGAGATCGGTCCCGGCAAAAAACTGTTTGACAGAATAAAAGCCGAACTTCCGGGACTGAAGATCGTCGCGGAGGACCTCGGCGTCGTCAATCAGACGGTGCGCGATCTGCTCGCATACTGCGGCTATCCGGGAATGAAGGTGCTTCAGTTCGCGTTTGACGCTGAAATCGACGGAGAACTTCCCGAAACGCATACGAAAAACTGCTTCGTCTACACCGGCACGCACGACAACAATACGACGCTCGGCTGGTGGGAGGGAGCGGCACCCGATGTCAGGGCAAGGGTGAGAAAAGTCCTTCAGCTGAAAGACGGCGACGATATTGTCGACGGTATGCTCGAAGCGGCGTTCACCGCCGAAGCCGACACCGCGGTCGTACCGATGCAGGATCTGCTCAACCTGGGAGAAGAGTGCCGGATGAACGTGCCCGGTACGGTCGGCTGCAACTGGCTGTGGAGGATGATGCCGGTCGATTACGACAAAGTCGCCGAAAAGGTCCGTATGCTCAACATCCAAAGCAACAGAGGCAAGTTTTTCTGATACTGCGCAAAATGAACGGGCGACCATCGGTCGCCTGTTTTTTATTATGCAAGCGGAGTCGGCTACGGGAACCCCCGCCGCTCTCCAGTTCGCGGCGGGGAACCCCTATACGCCGACGATCCTGGGGGTTGCCCACCCCTCACGCCCGCTTGCGGTGACCCGAAAAAATCTGCGTGCCGCTGCCGCGGCTGTACTTGATTTTTTCGACCGCTGCGCCTTCCTCGCATTGCTTCATCCGCCCCTGGCGGGAACCCCCACCGCTCTCCAGTTCGCGGTGGAGAACCCCTTTGGCGGCGCAATGCTCGTCACCCCCCAAACCCCCTGTTCCCCTCCCGGGAACCCCCACCGCTG